>NZ_DEXB01000029.1:0-69252 GCF_002366485.1 Hyphomonas sp. UBA3195 | reverse complement strand
TGGCGAACAATGTGGAGATCATCGAAAGTGTCCAGGAGGCCATGAACAGTGGCAGCGCCACGTTCACGCATGAAGGCTATTTCGGTCCGCTCCTGTTCGGCGAAGAGCTGCGTGCCTATACGCTCCGCCTGGAGCCGGGCATGTTCCTGTCCGAGCACCCGCACCCGACCGAGAGCATCGTCTATACGCTAAGTGGCCGCTATGTCTTGTGCAGCGAAGGCAAGCGGAAGGTGATGGAAGCCGGGTCGATCTTCCATTTCGGCTCGAACATGCCCACCGGCTGGGAAGCGCCCTTTGCGGAAGGGGCCGAGATCCTGATCTTCAAGAAGAAGCGTGAAGGCGATGACTATGATTCCTTTGTCGCGGGGATCAAGGATATGGCGGCCGGCCTGGACGAGCAGCTGAAGGATGGCGAACCCTTCTACTATAGCCAGTTGCCTGCCGACCATCCGGCCATCCAGTTCGCCCGGTCGAAGAATCCGGACTTCAGTGCCGTGCTCGAAGCCTCCGGGCTAAACAAGTAATCCCTGTCATCAAGAAGGAGACTATCCATGAAGAAGACCTTTCTTGCCGTATCATTTCTGGCTCTGAGCCTGGGCGGATGTGCTGGGACCAGTTCCACCGCAGCCTTTACCTCGGAGCCAGTGGAGCAAAGCGATGTGCAGTGGAGCCTCGTCGACTCCGTGGATGTCGAAGCGATCAATGCCGATCTCGAAATCGGGAAACCGACCGTGGATATTGGTCTGTATTATCCTTCGAATCTTCACCGGGATGCGGTCGAGAAACTGCCACTCAGCGGATTGGTGGAAGAATTCCTCAATGCGAAAAAGGTCTTTGAGCCCACCGGGGTCCAGTTCAAGCTTCTCTGGATCAAGACGGGGCAGGTCGACCCTCAGCACCTGGCGATCACGGCATCCAATTGGGAGACCGATCTGCCGTCCGGGGGCTATGGCAACATGTATGTCCAGAGCGCCATCCATCCGACAGAAATGTCGGATGGAGCGGTGGCGGCGTTCGAGACCATCATCGAGCCGGCGCCGGAAAACAGTCGGACCATCTATCTGGTTGCGATGCAGAATGTCTACATGCCGTATTATGAGGATCTCGACGGGGGACGGAACTGGGCTCCGAAAGTGGTGAACACGTCCGGTCTGTCCTTTCCATCCTACACATATGCGGACACGATTCCTGACCGTATACGCGGCGTGATCACACTGACAAAGCATGACGCAACCAACAAGCTGACAATCGCCCATGAGCTGGGTCACAAGTTGATGAATGTCAGCCATGAGTATCGGGACGTAAGCCCGCAGCACGAAATACGGTCCGATGACGGATTGATGCTTTATGGGTCCGGCATGCAGATTCCCTCCGGGCAGGAGGGACGCTGGCATCAGGAACGTCTGCTTCTTTCGCCCTATATCTATCGGGCCGATGCGGCTGGCGAACGGGTCTGGAATGCCGATTTCCAGGCAGGCGGCGTCTATTATGATCCCATCTACGGAGATTATGCGGTCCAGTTCGACTAGAACCATGAGGCGTCGGCCTCCACGCTGGCCCACCCATCTATCGCGAACGCGCATGGCCCTCCTGGGATGGCCATGCGCATCCATTTTCTGTGCCTGCCCCCTGCGCTCAGGAAGGCCGGTGTCCCTGCGGGTGACCAGCAATATGCCTGATCCGGCTGGCACATCCTGCAAATTGCGAAAGCCCGGCACCCTCCGACGTGTCAGGCGCGTGGGGCTGACACGTCGGAGACAGGCCAATCACGTCTCATGGTGTGCGGAAGAGGCGGACCGGTGATCCGGTCCATCTCCGTCGCCTAATACCAGGCCCTGAGTCCGACGAGAAAAACGATTTCCTCTCCATCTTCACCCGTCGCTTCGATCATGTCGCGGGTGTCCCCCAAGGCGCGGTGCCATTCGAGTCCGAGATAGGGCGCAAATTCCCGCCTGACCTCATATCGAAGGCGCAGTCCCGCACTGATCGAGGTTAAACCAGATCCTGTCTCACGATCCGGTACCGGCTGCGCGGAAAGCTCCGCCTCGATGCTTGGCTGAAGGATCAGCCTCTGGGTCAACAACAACTCATATTCCGCCTCTATCCGGGCGGTGAGATCACCTTGCTCACTTAGAAAGGCGGCAGTCTCGACTTCGAACCAGTAAGGCGCGAGCCCGTTCAGGGCGACCACACCATGGGCGAGGCCGTCCGGCTCGATATCGTATCGCAGGCCGGCCTGAATATCCCAAAAGGGCGCCACGGCCCGGGAGTAGAGTGCCTGGATTTCGGCTTCCTCAACGCCACCGTCCGTGAGCGAGGCATGTCCCTCGCTCTTGACCCAGAGCTTGTTGAGATCGCCGCCATACCAGGCCTGGCCATTCCAGGCGAAGCGGTCTTCCGCTTCGGCAAATTGTGCCTCAAGCTGGTTGAACATGACGTAGAAATGCTTCTGATCTCCTCCCTCTGCGAGAACCCGTTGGCGGGCTTCGGCCATGACGTCCGCGCCATGAAGCGCGTCGGCCTGATTCCACGGGGGGCTTTGATGGGCTTCCTGGGTGATTGCATTCAGGGGAGCGCCTATCCCGGCACTCGAGAAAATGAGGGCACGCAGTATTCGTTTCACGAGGCTCATTGTGCGTGCCCCCCGTGATTCATGGCCTGATGGTCCATATGCATATCTGCGCCCGGCTCTGGCTCAGGCACTCCGGGGTGTTCGGGATGCGCGGCGGGAAGCACGCTCACGACCTGCATCATACCAGCATGCATATGATAGAGCAGGTGGCAGTGAAATGCCCAGTCCCCGACATGTTCGGCGGTAATATCTACACTGACCTTGTCTGCGGGTTTGACTGTTACGGTGTGCTTGCGCGGCTTGTGATGGCCGCCGCCATTGACGAGATCGAAGAACATTCCGTGCAAATGAATGGGATGCGGCATCATCGTGTCATTGATCAGGGTGAGCCGTAACCTTTCGCCCTCATAGAACTTGATGGATTGTGTAACTTCCGAGAACTTCACCCCGTCGAACGACCACATATAGCGTTCCATGTTCGAGGTCAGATGGATGACGATCTCGCGACCGGGGGGGCGGTGATCCTCGTTCATGTCGAGGGCCCGCAGTTGGCTATAGGTCAGTGTTCGGTGCGGCACGTCCTCGAGGCCGATACCCGGCTCCTCGAGCCGGCTCATCGCCATCGCGGCGATGTTCACCACGCCCGGACCGCGTTTGATATCTGCTTCGATCCTGACGGGCTGGATGGCGGGACCGTCGGGATCGGGTTTCATGGGCATGGCGCCCATGTCGTGCCCGCTCATGTCATGACCGGGCTGCGCCGTGCCGGATTCAGATCCGGCATCATGGCTCATGCCTGGCATGTCGCCATGGGCCATGCCCATGTCCCGCATGGTCAGTATTGGCACGGGCCGGAGGGCGGGGGCCGTGGCCTTCATCCCGGCACGCGGGCCGAGTGTGGCAACGGCCTGGCCCGTCCGGTCAATCGATTCGGCGACGAATGCATAGGCCCGGGCCTCGGTTGGCGCGACGATCACGTCATAGGTTTCCGCAACTCCCATCTGAAATTCATCGGTCTCGACCGGCTGGATATTCAGGCCGTCGGCCTGGACCACTGTCATTGGCAAGCCCGGGAGGCGGACATTGAAGAGGGTCATGGCGGAGGCGTTGATGATGCGCAGGCGAACCCGTTCGCCCGGCTGGAAGGCCATGTTGAAATTGTCGACCGTCGCATGTCCATTGATGAGATAGGTATATGTATCCCCTGACACATCGGCGATATCCCTCGGGCTCATCCTCATCTGGCCCCACATGCCGCCAAGACCGACCGGATTGGAGAGGGTCGGCCGGTTATAGTTCAGGCTTTCCGGATTCTTCTTCAACTGAGCGAAGATCCGGTGCGGATGGGTGAAGCTCCAGTCGCTGAGTACAAGGACATATTCCCGGTCATAGAGAACCGGATCCGGATCGGCAGGATCAATTATGATCGGGCCGTAATGGCCGAGCTGTTCCTGAAGACCCGAATGGGAGTGGTACCAATAGGTCCCGTTCTGCGGCACCTTGAATTGATACTTGAAGGTTTCGCCCGGTCTTATGCCCGGAAAGCTGAGTCCGGGCACGCCGTCCATGTGGAATGGCACAAGCAGCCCATGCCAGTGGATCGACGTATCCTCCTGGAGGCGGTTCGTCACGTTGAGCGTGACATCATCGCCTTCCCGAAAGCGCAGGAGTGGACCTGGCAGGGTCCCGTTGATTCCTGTTGCCATTCCGTCTCGACCATTGATGCGCACCGGAAACCGGTCAATGTCGAGGTCAAACCGCGTGCCAGAGAGCGAGGCTATGCCGAGATTTCCGGCGCTTGCGGATCTTGCCCAGGCGGGAAGGAGCTTTGCCGAGCCCAGGACTGCTCCCGCGCCCAGCGCAGAGTGCAGCAAATGTCTTCTATTGATCACAGATATCTCCATTGAATTGAAATTTAACCAGACGGGCTGAGTGCCCGGCGGGTGCGGTCTCAATTCAGGAAACGGACTTTCAAATGCAGGGGGGAGGGGGATTGCGGCCAACTTCGCCGATCCGGTACGATCCTACGAAGCGGTGCGCGAAGAGGAATCGCGGACCAGGCCGGGTTGGTAAGCGTGACTGGCGCCTTGACCCCGCTTCCGACGAGACCGGCCAGCGTACCCATCCTCTCGCCTTTTGCTGCTGCGACTAATTGCATGTCGCAATGGTCGCTCTCCTGTTCGCAGGGCGGCGTCTCATGCTTGCCATGACCGTCCGCCATCTGCGCAGTCGTGTTTTGCCCGGACCCGGCAGTTCCGGACGCGGCAACAGGACTGAGGCAGAGACTTTGCGACAGGCCGAAAAAGACGGCGACAAGGATGGAGACTATCATGTTCATCAGGTTTGAACCTACACCCCCATTG
Source organism: Hyphomonas sp. UBA3195 (assembly GCF_002366485.1). Classification (NCBI taxonomy): domain Bacteria; kingdom Pseudomonadati; phylum Pseudomonadota; class Alphaproteobacteria; order Hyphomonadales; family Hyphomonadaceae; genus Hyphomonas; species Hyphomonas sp. UBA3195. The sequence goes on along the minus strand of NZ_DEXB01000029.1, from coordinate 64,317 downwards.
GGGGACAATTCAAGGAGCGTCATGACCAGTATGCAAGGCCTGTCTCGATCGCCAGAACATCCTGTACCGCGCCATCATTCTCCGCCTCGACAATGTGGTTTCGGGCTTCTGCGACGAGGTCCTCCATGCCTTTGCAATGCTCCGACTAGCATTCACCATTGGCGTCTTCGATCAGCGTAACGGAGCAGACTAGCAGTCGGTGGCTCAATGAGTATGGCGAGCTGCAGGTTGACCAAGGCCAACCGGATCAAGGAGGTCGAGAAGGAGAATGCGCGGCACCGCTGGGCAACCTCGGATCTCACCTTGGATAACCAGATACTTTCGGAAGTTGTGCAGGGCGCCGTAGAGGGGCGCGGCCGAAGCGCTCTAAAGAGATACCCCTGATTGTACCGCTAGCTTGCAGCGTCGCTGCCGTTCTTCCGCTTTTTGCAAAGCTCGTGGAATCCGCCGGCCATGAAGGAAGCCATGCGTTCCTTGGCTGCTTCGAAGTCGTCAGATTTGCAGAGCCCGTCAGATAAACGATCGATCCGACCCGTGCGGCCGAGCGTAAGCATCAAGGCGCCGGTGACGAAGTGGTAGCCCCAAAACAGGTCTTCGCGCGAACAGTCGGGCAGGGCCTTTTCCAGCAGGCCAATCAGGCGCAGGACAACCTGATCAAAGTGGAAATCGAAGAGCTCTGCGCCATAGGTCGTGTTTGAAGACTGCGCACCGAGGACACCGTAATTTTTCCAGCCTTCGCCGCCCTGACTGTAAAGGTCGAGGTCCGTGTCGAGAAAGGCGCGCAGGGCCCCCTCGACAGTTGGTTTTCCACCGCTCGCCTTGTCATACTCATCAAGCGCTTTCATGCGTAGCGAACTTGTCACACTCGCCCGGCGCGCGATCACTGCATCAAAGACGCTCTTCTTGTCGTCAAAATAGTAGTTCAGCAACGTGTGGTGCACCCCCACACGTTTGGCAATGTCCTTCAGAGTGACGCCATTAAAGCCCGACTGGGCGAAAAGGTATTCCGCCTCGTCCAAAATCTGCTCCATGGTTTCGGCGCGCTGCTCAGCCTTCGTCATTCGGCGGCGGTTGGGTGCTGTCTTTGTCATTCGGTCAGTGAGCCATCTGTTTCGGTTCTCTTTGGTCAATGGCCAATTGGGCACGGTGTCAACGGTTTGCATCGCCACAGGTGCTTGCCTGGAGGCGTTTCAGGGGCCGTGCCCGCCTTGTATGCAGCTGTGCTTGGTACAGCCATTTGTCCGGAACAGTCAAAGCCCCTCACCAAGTCATCACCGAAAAGCATGGATCTTTCAACATTCATTATCGCGAGAGTGAATATTGTTGACTTTAGATTTCTTCTGGTCTCCTATCCTGCCAACAGCGGGAAAACCCGCGGAACCTCGGGAGGACAATATGACTAATCGCTTCATGGCATCCGTATCGGCAATTTCGCTTCTTGTACTGAGCGCGCCGGCGTTTGCTCAGGACGCTCCGGCACTTGATGCCGGCGACACCACGACAGAAAGCGAAGCACGCCAGGACCGCGTGATCGTTACGGCGACTCGCCGCGAGCAGAGCCTGCAGGATGTGCCGCTCGCCGTGACCGCCTGGCAGCAAGAAGCGCTCAGCGAAAAGGGCATTGTCAGCTATGACGGGCTCGCCCGCGAAACGCCAGGCATCGTGCTCAATCAGCCAACGGCCAACTTCAACACCATTACCACGCGCGGCATCGCAACCAATGGCTACGGCGCCAATCTTCAGGCCGCGACCGCCATTTACATCAATGAGTTGCCGATTTCCAGCAATGGCAACTCCACGATCCTTGATCCAACGCTGTATGACGTCGAGCGCGTTGAAGTGTTGCGCGGGCCGCAGGGTACACTATTTGGCGCGAACTCTCTGTCCGGTGCCGTCCGGATTCTTACAAAAGCCCCGAATCCGAACGAGTTTGAAGCGTCGGCCCTTGTCGATTTCGGCCTTGTCGATGGCGATGCGCTTCGCCAACGTTATAATGGCATGGTCAATCTGCCGCTGGTCGATGACGAGCTGGCGTTGCGTCTTGTTGGTTTCTACCGCGATGAAGATGGCTGGGTGGACAATACCGGCACAGGCATTGAAGGCGCAAATTCGCTCGAATCGATTGGCGGTCGTGCCCATCTGCTTTGGGAGCCGACGAATAATTTCGATATCGGCTTGCTCGTCATACACGAGGACAACAAGCCTGCTGATTCCGGCCTCACCAATCCCGACCGGGGCGACTATATCCGCTTCACCGAGCGGCCTGACCTCTTTCAGTCTAACTTCACCAGCTACAATTTGACCGGCAATTACGAGATGGACTGGGCAACCCTGACCAGTTCGTCGACCTATTCCAAGATTGACGGCAAATTCATCGTCGACCTGGCCGGTACGTTCAACCAGGCTATCCCCTTTGCGCTCGACGCCGTCGGCTATGATGAGAATTTCGTCCAGGAAGCCCGCCTCGCCTCAGCTGATGGCGGCGACTGGGACTGGATCATCGGTGGCTTCCACTTCAACAAGCGGCGCGATATCGACTACGACTACCGCTCCTCGACAGAGTTCCTTCAAGCACGTAATCTCGCTGGGCTTCCGAACGAGTATTATCAGAGCTTCGCAGGCTATTTCGATGCGATCGAATCGGCTGCTTTCGGTGAGCTGACATACCGGTTCTCTGACCAATTCTGGATGACGGGGGGGCTTCGCTACACCGAAACTTCCGTACAGTCCTTCACCCTGCCGGGGGGATACAATTCAAACTATCTGGGCGTCGCTTTGGGCGGATTTACGGATCTCGAGCTGACCGTCTTCCCGGTCGTGGCTGCTGAAGGCCTCAAGGTCAAAGCTGACAACGTTTCCTACAAGGCCAGCGCATCCTGGAAGCCGATGGAGAATCTTACGACTTACGCATCGGTCGCTACAGGCTTCCGTTCGCCGGTTGCAAATGCGCGCGCTGGCGCCGTCAGTGTTGTGAACCCTAACGACCTTGTCATCCCGGACGGCGCGAATTCCGACGAACTGATCAACTATGAAGTCGGCATGAAGGGTACTTTCCTGAATGGGAAGCTGACCTCAAATCTCGCGGCCTATTACATCATCTGGTCAGACATCCAGGTACAGGCCAATCGGCTTTCAGATCAGGTGCAGTTTGCCACCAATATTGGTGAAGCCGTCAGCCAGGGGCTAGAATTCGAAGCCGGCTATTATCCGGGCAACGGATTCAGCCTGTTCGTGAACGGATCTCTAAACGACACCGAAATCACTGAGCTGACGCCTGAGGAAGCCGCGATTTCCGGCGCCGAGCTTGGCCTTCAACTCGCCATGCCGAACTTCCAGGGTGCCGCCACAGCACGCTATGACTACAATGTCGGAGAGATGGAAGCTTTCTTCTCGGGTACAGCTGCATATGTCGGTGATTTCCCGGCCTTGCTGCCAAATGTGCCGGGCCAACCAAATGTGCCGGCCCCGACCTTCGATTATACCGACGCCTACACCGTTGTGAATCTTCAGGCGGGTCTTTCGAAGGATAATTGGCAACTGACTGGCTATGTCGAGAATCTCTTCGACGACAACTCGATCACCTACGTGCACCCGGAATCCTTTGTCGACGCTCGCTATGCGCGCCAGCGCCCACAGACGGTGGGCGTCCGCGTCAGCGTTGAATACTGATTGGGGGCAGGGCTGTGCTGAATATTGGTAGAATGCTGGAGGGCGGCAGAACGCCCCCCGTGTTCGGCAGGGTACTCGCCTCGTCTATCCTTGCGTGGACCCTGCTCTGGCAGGCTGGCTGTGCAGCGAGTGATGGATTGCTGGCGAGCGCCGCCGACCCGAAACCCAACGCCGTCACAGAAGCGCCCGTCGGTTCGCTGCAGGGTGAAGCAGGGGATGGGGTGACTGTCTATCGGGGTATTCCGTTCGCGCTTGCGCCCGTCGGCGAGCGGCGCTGGGCCTTGCCGGAGGCCTTCCCGGACTGGGAAGGCGTCCGCCAGGCAATCGAGTTCGGTCCGGCCTGTCCACAGCCTGGCGCGCGCCCGGGAAGCATCTACTATGAGAAGCTAGGTGAGGTGAGCGAGGATTGCCTTAGCCTCAATGTCTGGGTGCCGGACGGCGCGGATGATGCTCCTGTCTTCGTCTGGATCCATGGCGGCTCGCTGGTTACCGGCACCAGCAGTCAGGCAATGTACGACGGCGCAAACCTTGCCCGTGAAACGGGGCTCGTCGTCGTTACAATCAATTACCGGCTCGGCGTGCTCGGCTATCTTGCCCATCCGGAACTCAGCGCCGAGTCGCCGCAGAATATCTCGGGCAATTATGGCCTGAAAGATCAGGCTGCAGCCCTGAAATGGATCAAGCGCAATATCGCTGCCTTTGGCGGGAACTCGGACAATGTCACAATTGCAGGTGAATCCGCTGGCGCTCTCAGTGTCGTCCTGCTCATGGTCTCGCCAGAAGCGCGCGGTCTGTTCGACAAGGCAATCGCCGAGAGTGCCTATATGGTTTCCATGGCTCCTCTGAGAGGTGCGGTGAGCGGCCATCCGTCAGCTGAAGAAGCAGGCGTTGCCTTTCAGGAAAAGACGAAAGCTGCCTCCTTGGCTGAGCTGCGTGAGATGGACGCCGACGAGTTGGTCTCGATTGCGGGCCGCAACGCCTTCGTCCCGTTCGGCGTTATCGACGATGTCTGGCTGAAAGATCAGATGCCTGCGACGTTCGACAAGGGCGAGCAGGCACAGGTCCCCGTGCTCGCCGGCTTCAATGAGGGCGAGATACGCTCGCTTCGTTTCCTTTTGCCGTCGGTGCCAGGAAGCGACGCCTATGAGACGGCGATCCGGTCCACTCATGGCGAGTTGGCAAACCGTTTCCTTGAGACCTATCCGGCCGACAATCCCGAAGCCAGCATGCTCGCGACCACGCGTGACGCCATGTATGGCTGGACTGCGGAGCGGCTCGTTGCCTCGCAGACGGCGGCTAGCCAGCCCTCCTATTTCTATTTTTTCGATCATACGTATCCGGCCGCCGACAAGCTTGGCCTTCGCGCCTTTCATGCGATGGAAATCCCTTATGTCTTCGGCACGCTTTTCGACATTCCCGAGCCGTGGCCACAGGCTCCGCGCAAGCAGTCCGAACGCGAACTAATGAATGCTATGATGCACTATTGGGCGAGCTTTGCCCGAGAAGGAGCCCCGTCCGCTGAAGGCGCGCCGGACTGGCCGGCCTACGGCAAGGACGCGACCGGCATGGTGTTCTCCGAGGTGCCGAAAGCCTGGCCAGGCCTTGCCCGCGCCCGCTTCGAACTTCACGAAGCGATTGTCTGCCGCAGGCGCGCCCATGGCAGCCTTCAATGGAACTGGAATGTCGGCATCATTTCCCCGCCGCTGCCGCCGGAGGTACCCGCGTGCAATTGACAGACGGCGCCATGCAAGACTTCTCGCTGACACTTGATCGAATGATCGACCATGCAGCGAAGTGGCACCCCACCAAGGATGTGGTCACGCGCCGTTTTGACGGCAGCTTCACCCGCATTGGCTATGCCGCCCTGCGCGAGCGTGCCCGTACGGTGTCTGGGGTGCTGAAAGGACTCGGCATGCAGCGCGGGCATCGCGTGGCGACGCTCGCTTGGAACAGCCAGGCCCACATGGAGTGCTGGTACGGCATCATGGGAATGGGCGCAGTGTGCCATACGCTTAATCCGCGCCTCACCGCAGAGCAGATCGCCTGGATGCTTCAGCAGTCCGGCGCGCGCATTCTGATCGTTAGTGGGGATCTGCTGCCGCTCGCCGCCGAGATCGCAGCAGAAGCCGGAACGCTGGATCATGTACTCATCATCGATCCTGTCGGGCCTGACTGCAGCGCGAATGTGGGGCTGCCGGGGGCCCGTGACCTCGAGGCGACGCTATCCAAGGCCAGTTCTGAAGGTATCATCTGGGGCGACTTTCCAGAGACCACACCGTGTGGCCTCTGCTTCACCTCGGGCACCACGGGACGCCCGAAAGGCGTCACCTACACCCATCGCGGCAGCTATCTGCACACGCTCCGCCAGCTTCAGGCCGATGTCAGCGGGCTCAACTCGCATGATGTCATCATGCCCGTCGTACCGATGTTTCATGCCAACGCCTGGGGCCTGCCATATTCAGCACCAGCGACAGGCGCGCGGCTGGTCTTCTGCGGCCGCCAGGCAGATGGCGCGACCCTCGCCGATCTGATCGTCCGAGAAGGGGTCACCATTGCTGTCGGGGTGCCGACGCTCTGGCTGGACGTCTTCGATCATCTCGATGCAAACGGGTTGGATGTGCCGAGTCTCAGGCGGATCATGGTCGGCGGCGCTCCGATGAGTAGTGCTCTGATGCGCCGGATTGAGGCACGGGGCATCGCCGTCCAGACAACATGGGGCATGACCGAACTCTCTCCACTTGGTACGGCCGCTCCGCCCGGAGATGTCCGCTCATCAGACACGGCAGGCCGTCCGGCGCTTGGCGTCGATCTGATGCTCACCGATCATGAAGGCACGCCCCTCGATGAGCAGCGCGGGCACGAAGGCCATCTCTGGGTGCGCGGCCCTTCCGTAGTCGAGCGCTATTTCGGCCAAGCTGAAGCCGCGACGCGCGATGGCTGGTTCCTGACAGGCGACCTTGCTGAAATCAGTGAAGACGGCCAGCTTTTCATTACGGGCCGGGCCAAGGATCTGATCAAGTCCGGCGGAGAATGGATCAATCCCACCGAGATCGAAGCGCTCGTCTCCGGCCTGCCGGAAGTCGCCTTCGCCGCTGTCGTCGGGCGCGAGCATGAAAAATGGGGCGAGCGCCCTGTACTGCTTGTCCAGTTCCGCGATGGCGAGAGCCTTGAAGATAACAACTTGCTGGAGGCGCTAAGGGATCGTGTGCCCTCCTGGTGGCTGCCTGATGAGGTGATCCGTGTGCCAAGCATGCCACTCGCTGGCACTGGAAAGATCGACAAGATTCGCCTTCGCAGCCTTTATGGATCAGCCTGACACGGGAGGAGCTTACAATTGACACGCTTGAAACCGACCCTCATCGCCGTTGTCCTCGCCGCGCTCACGCTCTCCGGATGCTCGGCCAAAGAGGCTAAGTCCTCCCAGACGGCACTCGCAGAGAAAATCGTCCTGCCGGGCCCTGTTGTCAGCGTCGCGCAGGGCGAGATCGAAGGTGTGAACCAGGACGGCATCAATGTTTTCCGCGGAATTCAGTATGCCGCCCCCCCGGTTGGTGAATTGCGCTGGGCGCCGCCGATTGCGCCTGCTGCGTGGGAGGGGGTTCGCGACGCCAGCGACTTCGGGCCGAGCTGTATTCAGCCGCCGGTGCCGCCTGTCAGCGTCTATTATGATCCGCCAGAAAGCGCGTCGGAGGACTGCCTTTCCCTCAATGTCTGGGCACCTGAACACGCAGAAGATGCGCCGGTCATCGTCTGGATCCACGGCGGATCGCTTCGTATCGGCGGTGCCGCGCAGCCTGTCTATGATGGCACGGCTTATGCCGAGCGGAACGTGGTCTTCGTTTCAATCAACTACCGTCTCGGCGTGCTCGGCTGGCTCGCGCATCCCGAGCTAATTGAGGAGAGCCCGGGGGGACTGTCGGGTAATTATGGCCTGATGGACCAGATTGCCGCGCTCGAATGGGTTCAGGACAATATCGACCAGTTTGGCGGTGACCCGTCCAACGTCACCGTGATGGGCGAATCCGCGGGCGCGCTCAGCGTGACCTATCTGCTCACCAGCCCGCCTGCCGAAGGCCTGTTCGACAAGGCGATCATCCAGTCCACCAATACCCGCAATTTCGCAGAGCTCGGTGAAGCAAGCTACGACCTGCCGGCTGCAGAGATGGAGGGCGTAAACCTGTTCAAGACACTCGAACTGAAAACGCTGGACGCCGCGCGCGCCGCCGACCCGCAGGAGCTCACCAATCGGAGCACAATGGCAGGCTATGCCCCCGCCGGGACGATTGATGGCACTTACGTACCGCGCCAGCTAAATGAGGCATTTGACGATGGCGAATTCGCGAAAGTGCCCGTGCTCGCAGGATTCAATAGCGGCGAAGCGCGCACCTATCGAATGCTCCTGCCCAGGAAGCCGAAGACGCCCGAGGCCTACGAAGACGCGATACGTGCGCGCTATGGTAACGAGGCGGAGGCCTTTCTCGCGCTCTACCCGGCCGATGACATGGAAGAATCCATGCTGGCTGTGAACCGCGACAATGTTTTCGGCTGGTCAACCGAACGTATCGTACGCAGCGCGGCGCAAGCGGGCGAACCCGCCTATCTCTACGTCTTCGATCATTGCTATCCGGCTATGGAAGCGCGCGACCTCTGCGCCTTCCATGCGAGCGAAGTGCCCTTCGTGTTCGGCACGGTCGGCACCCCGGAATCCTATCCGCCGCGATGGCCGCAGCCGGAGGTGGACGAGGTTGAAGCGCTGGCCTCAGTTCTGGTCGACTACTGGGCTTCTTTTGCTTCGACAGGCCGGCCTGAAAGCGCCAATGGGCCTGCCTGGGCGCCCTATAGTGACGACGAGGCCTATCTCCATATCGGGGATAAGCCGGAGCTGCGCCATGACGCCTATTCCGGCATGTTCGAATTCCATGAGGCGCTTTACCAGAAGCGGCGTGCGGCCGGCGAAGGCTGGTTCATGCGCGTCGGGCTGAATGCAGAGCCGATCGAGTAGGCGCGGACAGCCTCAATGGCCGGCCTTGTTCGGCGCAATCAGGGTCATCTCTGTCTCGTAATTGTCGGACCAGTTTTGCGGCGGCAGGGGCAGGGCGCGGCTCTCGCGCTCGCGCGCCGGCGTGAAGGCCGGGCGGGGGTCTGCCGAGCGCACCTGTTCGAGCCAGATGACTCCGTCATATTTGCCGCTGTTTCCGCGGGTTGTGACGAGATCGAGATCGCCATCACCGTCCATGTCGGTCGCAGTGAACGCGTCATACATTCCACGTACGCGCCGCGAAATGTCATGGCGTGTCCACTCCGTCGTCGGATGTCCGGCGTTCTCGAACCACACGATCCGGCCTACCGAAGAAGACGCTGTCACTTTGGGCTCGTCATAGTCGCGCGACGCGCCGGAATAGCCGCCTTCCAGGATATTGAGCCCTGAATAGCCGCCTGTGATTGCGTCGAGGTCACCATCGCCATCAATGTCTGCAAGTTCGATCCCGATGATGACGTCCGGCAAGATGTCGCCGATGCGATAGTGGACCCATGGCTCGTCGAGGCTTTCGGGTTGTTTTAGCCAGCCAAGCGAGGCCATGAGCGGCGAGCCATTCACGGGGAACGGTGTCTCATAAACCGCAACAGCGAGGTCGAGCCTGCCGTCGCCATCAATGTCCTCAAAGTCGCTCTGAAAGGCGCTGGACGTGCGTTGCCAACCTTCGGGCGCTGTGAGGCCGGGTATAATTTCGATCGTGTGCGGCAATACTTCTATGCCGCCTCCCTCGCGCGGACCCGTATTCTCCAGCATTGTCATTGTCTGGTGCAGGCGGGCGGCAGCAAGCACATCCATGTCGCCATCGCCGTCCACATCGACTGGCATGGCCGTGTTAGGCACGACTTCGCGCGAGAGAACCTGCTCTCGCCAGCTTGAAGGCTCAAGCGGGTCGCCCTCAATCAGGAAAAGCGAAGTCGGTCGTGATGCAGAGGGAAGCGATGGATCAATAATGTCTGACGCGCCCTTGTTTGCACCGAGCACATCCATCTTCCCATCGCCATCGACATCGGCGATGAAGGCACGCAGCCAGGAGCCACGATCCTGTGTGACCGGCGGAATGAGGTTCTGCCAGGACTCAGACCGCGCGGCCTCGCCCGGGTTTTGGAAATAGATGAGATGGGCCTCTTCGCAGGCTGCGACGAGATCCGGCCAGCCATCCCCATTTAGATCGCCCACGGCCACGTCTTCGATTGCCGCGACCTCCGCGCCCTCGCCAATCGTTACATTGACCCAGACATCCGGACCATCTGTCGCGAAGGCGATACGCAGATGGTTGGAATCCTCATGGACCGAAACGATGTCGGTCCGACCGTCGCCGTCCATGTCAGCCATTTGGAACCCGTCGCCGCCGCGGATCGGGATGCCGCCATTCATGTCTTCATCATCGACCCGATGCTCGATCCAGGAGATGAACTGCCCGTTCGGCGTTTTCGCCCGTGTCGGCGTGTCGGCGACGCTCATCACTGAAGCTGGCATCTGCGCGCAGGCGGCGAGCGCCAACACTAGCGTGGAGGCGCTCGCGATCCGCATCAGACTTGCCGCCTGGCGATATCTTCGCGGACCTTGTTCGCCGCCAGAATGTAGTGGGTGACCGACCATATCGCCGCGACCGTACCACAGATCAGCATGGCCGTGCCAAGCGGCGCCACCATGCCATTCCGGGTGAAAACATCGCTGAGGAAGCCGACGATGACAGGGCCAAGACCGAGCCCGATCAGGTTCAGCACGAAGAATAGCACCGCCGATGTCATTGCTCGCATCCGTCCGTTGACGAGATTGTGCGAGACGGCCAGCACCGCGCCGAGATAGGCGGCGGAAAGGAAGTGGAAGGGCGCTGTCATGATCAGGGCGAAATAGACCTCGCCGGAGAGCAATATTGCGAGCTGCACCGGAACAAGAAGTGAAGTCAGGATGGCGGGCACCCAGAGATACCAGCGCACATCCTTTGCCCCGAACTTGTCAGCCATCCAGCCGCCGCAGAAGGAGCCAAGCCCGCCGCCAAATCCGGTGGTGAGTGCCATCCAGGCGCCGATCGTGCCGATGTCGAGCTCGTAGGTTCGCAGAAAGTAGGAGGGCAGCCAGTTGCCGATGCCGTAGATGATGAAGGCTTGCATACTGGCGGCCAGCGCAATGTGTCGGAAAGAAATGCGCGACCAGAGTAGTCGGGCCACATCCCCAATCGGTGGGGCAGGCTCGACCGCTTTCGTGTCGCCTTCGGACCAGCCGCGGATCGGTTCACGAACCGTCAGGAGAACGAGCAGGGCGAGTGCGACCCCCGGAATACCGACCACGAAGAAGGCAAGGCGCCAACTGAACGCGTCGGCCAGGAAACCGCCTGCTGCAAAGCCAATCAGGATGCCGATATAGATACCGATGGAATAGACCGACAGGGCAAGCGCCCGATTCTTTGGCTTGAAGATATCCGAAATCATGGAGTGCGCCGGCGGGCTGCCACCCGCCTCGCCGACACCGACACCGACACGCGCGAGCAGAAGATGGGTGTAGTTTGCCGCAAGCCCGCACATGGCGGTCATCACGCTCCAGATCGTCAGCGCGAGGGCGATGATGGTTCGCCGGTTTCCCTTGTCAGCCCAGCGGGCGATTGGAATACCGCAGATGACGTAGAATAGCGCGAAGGCAAAGCCTGTCAGCAGGCCGAGCTGTGTGTCCGAAAGGTTCAGCTCCGCCTTGATCGGCTCCTGCAGGATGACGAGTAGCTGGCGATCAACAAAGTTGAAGACATAAACGACAGTCAGGACCGCCAGCACATAATAGCGATAGAATGGCTGGGTATAAGGGGTATTGGTCGTGTCAGCGTCGTCGTCTGGTGATTTTTCGTGGGCAGTTTCCGCACGTGGCGCATGGATAGTCATATGTCCTCCCGCGGGCTTCAACGTCCCGTCATTTGCTTCGTTCTAGAGGGATCTCCAGAACAAACTTGTATCTGGGAAAGATACTCACTCAAACGAGAGTGAAGTCAATATCCCTATCCATTTGAGCCAGCAATCCTTGGGTTTAGTAGCGGCTTTGATCGCGCGGGCTTGCGCTTCGGAACTAGGCGCTCCGTCCGATATAGCCCAAGCTGGTTGCTACACGGACGGCTTGAGCGCGACCGGAAACCGACAGCTTTTGCCCTGCATTTGTTAGATGAAAGCGAATCGTAGGCACAGAAATTCCCATAATCGTTGCGATCTCGCTGTCCGTTTTGCCAATGGCAGCCCATTTCAGGCACTGAATCTCTCTGCGAGTCAGATCGACCAGTTCTGGGAGGGCAATATGTGAGTCATTTTCCCGGTAGGCGGAGAGAAATTTAAGCGTTAGTTGATGCATGCTTGCAGCGTGCGCTATGAATGTTTTCGCAATGTCCGCAACCGCTTTGTCGCCAGCCCAGACGATCGCGCCCAGCACGCCATAAGGCATGTAACATGGGCAAATAATTGCACTGGCAACCCCGTACGCATCATATTCAGCATTCTCGTTGAAGACGTCCAGCGCTCGGTTCGTTCGCCAGCTCTTCAATGCCTTGCCGTCAAAATAGAAGGGTTCGGCACAGATTCGCGCCGCTTGGACAAATCCTGAGCGGAGGGCGAAAGTGCGATCATCCCAATAGTGGAAATCCGGATCGAACCATTTGAACAGGCTCTCCGCATAAGGCGAGCCATCCTTGTCAAGCATGGGGTTTGGGTCGCTGACATCCGCTGATGCGGCGATGTAGGGAAGACCTGCGCGGTTGCCAAGCTTGACAACTTCCATCGCCAAAGCGTGCACGTGATGCTCTGAGGTTTTCGGACCGGTTACCGATGGGATAGAGGGTTTCATACCTATTGGTTCTGGTAGCTTGAGCCGTGACGGTCGAAGTCGCTAGTGTTCATGGCGACCATGGGAGATATTCGATGAATCTGGGCCTATCTGATAAAGATATCGCGTTCCGCGAGGAAGTGCGAGCCTTCCTTCGCGACAATCTCACGCCAGAACTGGCCGCTGCTGGCAAAAAGGCCACTAGTGTTTTCGTGGAGCCTGAATACACACTCGCCTGGCAAAAGAAATTGCACGCGAAAGGTTGGGCGGCGCCGAGTTGGCCTGAAGCGTATGGTGGGCCCGGCTGGACGGAAATGCAGCGCTACATATTTGCATCGGAATGCGCCATCGCCGGGGCACCTCCGTTGGCACCCATGGGTCTTAACATGGTGGGACCCTGCATCATCGGATACGGGACGCCTGAACAAAAGGCATTCTTCCTGCCGCGTCTGTTGGCGGGGGACGACTATTGGTGCCAAGGGTATTCTGAACCGCAATCAGGGTCCGATCTGGCGTCTCTGTCTCTCAAGGCGGAACGAGATGACGACCATTACATCCTCAATGGATCGAAGATCTGGACGACGCATGCCCACCATGCAAACCGCATGTTCTGTCTCGTGCGAACCGACCACACAGGCAAGCCCCAGCAAGGCATCACCTTCCTCCTTCTCGAGATGTCGGCACCCGGTATCACCGTCGATCCGATCATCACATTGGCGGGCGAACATGAATTGAACCAGGTGTTCTTCGATGATGTCCGCGTTCCGGTGTCGGGCAGGCTTGGCGAGGAAAATGACGGCTGGACCGTCGCGAAGTACCTGCTGGAATTCGAGCGCAGCGGCGGGTCGTCGGCCGGTCTCGAGGCGGCGCTGAATCGACTTCGCGCCCATGTTTTGGAAAGCGGTCTCGAAGAGCCGGGATTACGTACCCGGCTCGAGACAACCGCCATTCTGCTCGACGCCATCCGAGTGACCGAACAGCGCATCGTGGCGTCGCTCAGCGCGGGTCGGCCGCCGGGCCCTGCCGCTTCGATGCTCAAGGTACAAAGAACGGAGATGATGCAGAAGATCGACGAGATCGCGATCGAGGCTGCAGGCCCATATGCGGCTGTTCATGAACCGGCGACCTGGCATCCGGAATCAAATCTGGACCCGGTCGGACCAGATGCGCTCAGCGTCGCCATGGCGAAATACCTCAACAATCGAGCCGGTTCGATTTATGGCGGATCGAATGAGGTCCAGCGCAACATCATGGCCAAGGCGGTGCTTGGATTGTGAGACGGCCCTATCAACCTTGATAGCTTGCCGGGAGTGACCGTTTCCGAGGAACCTCTCCCTACAGCTCCAAACATAGGAGCATAGGGAGGAAAATTTGGAAAACCGGTCTAAGTACTTGAAATCGCTATGCTTGGGAGTCTCACTCATAGCACTCTGGGCAAGCTCGCCCGCCATCGCACAAGAGGCAGACACCCCCTCCGCCGAGAGCAGCGAAGATTCGCAAAGCTCCATGAAGCTGGAGTCCATCACGGTCACGGCCCAGAGGCGGGAAGAATCCGCCAATGATGTCCCGATGTCGATCCAGGCATTTGGCGGGGACCAACTCGATACGCTCAGGGTCAATGAGGTCGATGACCTGCAAGCGCTCGTGCCAAGCTTCTCAGTCTCGCAAAGCTATCAGGGCGTGCCGACCTACACCCTCCGCGGTATCGGCTTCAATACCATCAACGTCTCTGCAACTTCGACCGTCGGCACCTATGTAGATGAAGTTGCCTATCCCTATCCCTTCATGAATTCGGGGCCGATGTTCGATATCGAGCGTATCGAGGTTTTGAAGGGGCCGCAGGGAACTTTGTTTGGCCGCAATACGACGGCGGGTCTGATCAACGTCGTGACGAACAAGCCGGTCGATGAGTTCCAGGCAAGTGTCTCCGCCGACATCGGCAACTACGACACCTGGAATCTCGAAGGCATGGTGAATGTGCCGCTTGCGGAAAACGTTCAGGCGCGTTTCGCGATCCGCAGTGAGAACAGCGACGAAGGTTGGCAGGAGTCGATTTCCCGCGGAGAAGACCGGGGAACGGTCGATAAGCTCGGCTTCCGTGCGGCGCTCGCGATTCAGCCAACAGACAAGCTCGAAATTGATCTGTCCTACAATGGCTGGATCAACAAATCCGACACGATCGCTGGGCAGGCAATTGGCCTGACGCCCAATACCGACCCGACATTCATCGTGCCGGGAACCAACGGCCCGTCGACGGCATCAGGCTTCAACCAACCGGGCCTTGTTGACTTTATCAACAGCAACTTTCCGACCAATGCTGAACAGGCCGACTGGGCACCTTCATACCTGCGGTCAGCCGATATCGGTGCAGGCGAGGGCATTGACGGTCCGCATGAAGAGAATTCGAGCTTCGATGCCATCAAGCTTGGCGTAAGCTATGAGTTCGACAATGAGATGCGGTTGGTGTCACTGACGGGCTATAATAAGCTGGATCGAGAAGCCGTGCTCGATTGGTCTGGCGTGCCGTTTCAGATCCTGCTTCAGGACATCGAAGGCGAGATCAAATCTTTCAGCCAGGAGCTTCGCCTTGAAGGTTCAACCGACAAGGTCGACTGGTTGGTGGGGGCCTATTATGGCAAGGACGAGACCACAGACGGCAACCGCACAATGCTGCGGGACAACGCCAATTCCAACTTTGTAAGTACGGCGGCCTACCTGTTGACGGTTGACCCGACCGCTCTTGGTTTCCCGCCGCAAATGGCTGGTCTCGTCTCCTTGGTAAACGTCGACCCTGAAACAGGTCAGCCCTATTCGGCTGCCGAATTGCTCTCTTCCTTCCAGACCTATTACGATACCGGGGACTTTGAATCGACGACTACCAGCATCTTCGCAAATGCTGATTGGGAATTGACCCCGGAATTTTCCTTGACGACCGGTCTTCGTTATACGGATGACAAGCAGGAATATGTTGGTTGTTCGGGAGACGTGAATGGTTCGATGCAGCCAAACGTCAATGTATTCAACCGCGTTTTCTTCACAGCGATTTACGGTCTGGCTACGCCACCAGCGCCATTGCTCGAAAACGGATGCAATACCTACGACCTTGAGACCAACTCGTTCACTGCGGTGACATCGGACGTTAAGGAAGACAATGTTTCGTGGCGAGTGGTTGGCAATTGGACGCCAGCTTCATTGGAGAACACGCTTTTCTTCGCATCGGTTTCCAAGGGCTACAAGTCCGCCTCAACTCCGGTTAACGCAGCCTCCAAGTCGGAACAGAATGCCCCGGCAACGCAGGAAAGCCTGCTGGCATATGAAGTTGGTGTCAAAGCTGGGCTGTTCGACCAGCGCATGCAAGCGAATGCGTCGCTGTTCTACTACGACTATACTGACAAACAGGTCTCGTCCTTCTTCCCGGACCCAATTTATCGTGCCCTGTCACGCCTTCAGAACGCCCCGGAAGGAGAGGCTTACGGTCTGGATGCGGAGCTGACATGGTTGGTGGCAGAACACCTGACGGCCATTGGCGGCCTGACGCTGCTGCAAACGGAATTCGGATCATTTGAGACGTCTGATGCATTCGGCCTGCCGACCAATCGTCAAGGTGATCCGTTCATGTACAGCCCGGAAACGACCGCCAGCCTGACATTGATGTATGACCGACCCGTTTCGGACACACTGGGTTTCAGAAGTGCGTTGAGCGGACGTTGGCAAAGCGAGTCTACCGCGGGTGATCCAGATGACCCTCAGTATGACATAGACTCCTACGGTGTGCTCAATGGCAGCGTCGGGATCTACTCACTTAACGACAATTGGGAAGTTTCCGTCTGGGGCAAGAACCTGACCGACGAGTACTACTGGCAGCAGATCGCATCCAACGCCAACGTTGTTCTCCGGTTTGCCGGGCGTCCGCGCACGTATGGTGCATCGCTCAGCTATCGCTTCTGATTTCCTCTGAAAACTGGCTGCGCCTCCATATCTGTGGAGGCGCAGCCTTCCTTTTTTAAGTGAATTCAGGAGTGCCGCTGAGAGGTGCCCTGAGAAACCCTTGGGGTCGGGAAAACCAAATTAAACAATCGCGACTATCGGGAGAATTCAAATGAGTCACGAGGGCGCCCTTACGAGCGCGGATTTTGACCAGATGCCAACTCTGGGTGACATCGCGCGCTTCCATGCGCGTGAAAGGCCGGATGCCATTGCGCTGAGCTTTGAGGGGCGGGATACCACCTTTCGTGCTTTTGATCGTCTTACGAACAAAGTTGCAAATGCCTTGATAGCATCCGGCGTGAAGCGGGGTGAGCGCATTGCTTACATTGGCAAGAACAGCGACCACTATTTCGAACTTCTATTCGGGGCCGCCAAGATGGGCGGTGTGACGTTGCCGATTGGATGGCGGCTCGCGCCGACGGAGATGGCCTATATTATCGGAGACGGTGAGGGATCACTCGTTTTTGTTGGTCCTGAAGTTGCTGATCAGGCCAGAGAAGCGCTCGCCGAATTGAAGCATCCCCCAAAAATCATATTCATGGAAGACGCCGGGCCCGAGGGCTTTGTCATTTGGAGGGATAGCGAAAGTGACACAGATCCAAGTGTCCCGATAGCATCGGACGACGTTGCACTCCAATTGTATACATCGGGGACCACAGGCAGGCCAAAGGGCGCCATGCTCAGCCATGACAATCTCCTCGGCGGTCGCCGGGAATCTGTGGAGGCACACCTGCCCTGGAATGAGTGGGGGCCAGACGATGTCAGCCTCGTAGCTATGCCCGTAGGCCATATTGGCGGAACCGGCTGGGGGATTGTGGGCTTGTTCAATGGAGCGAAGGGCATCATCGCCCGAGAGTTCGACCCGTTCCGTGTGCTCGATTATATTGAGCAGGACGGCATCTCAAAAATGTTCATGGTACCTGCCGCGTTGCAGATCGTTGTGAGGCAGCCAAATGCCAGGAGCGTGGACTACTCCCGCCTGAAATACATTTTGTATGGTGCGTCGCCGATCCCTCTCGACCTGCTGCGCGAGTGCATGGAAGTCTTCGGCTGCGGCTTTTGCCAGCAGTACGGCATGACCGAGACGTGCGGAACGATCATCTACTTGCCGCCTGAGGATCATGACCCGAACGGAAACCAGCGGATGCGGGCGGCCGGTATCCCGATGCCGGGGGTGGAAATCCGTATTGAAGACAATGAGGGGAATGTGCTTGCGCCTCATCAGGTAGGCGAGGTTGTGACTCGGTCGCGTGCCAATATGAAGGGCTACTGGAATCTGGATGAGGCGACGCAAAAAACGATCACATCGGACGGATGGCTTCATACAGGAGACGCAGGCTACCTTGATGAGGACGGCTATCTCTACATCCACGATCGCGTGAAGGACATGATCATTTCAGGCGGGGAGAATATCTATCCAGCTGAAGTCGAGAATGCTGTTTACGGCCATCCGGACGTTGCCGAAGTGGCAGTTATCGGCGTGCCAGATGAAAAATGGGGAGAGGCGGTGAAGGCGGTTGTGGCGCTGAAGCCCGGCGCGGCGTCAGATCCGGAATCAATCCTCGCATTCGCGCGTACGAGAATCGCGGCGTTCAAGGCTCCTAAAAGCGTTGACTTTGTCGAGGGTCTTCCCCGCAATGCGTCAGGGAAGATATTGAAACGGCAACTGCGCGAACCCTTTTGGGGCGGTAAAGACAGGGCCGTGAACTAAAAACACTTTGGGAGAAAACCATGGTCATTCAAACCCGCTTAACGAAAGAATTCGGCATCGAGCACCCTATCGTCCAAGGTGGCATGCAATGGGTCGGATACGCAGAAATGGTGGCACCCGTCGCAAATGCTGGAGGACTTGGGTTCCTGACGGCGCTGACCCAACCCACCCCGGAAGACCTTGCTAAAGAGATCGCGCGCACGAAGGAGATGACGGACAAGCCTTTCGGTGTGAACCTCACCATCCTGCCCGCAATCAAGCCACCCCCTATGCCGAATACAGGCAGGCGATCATCGAGGGAGGGATCAAGATCGTCGAGACAGCGGGCTACAAGCCGCAGGAACATATCGACCATTTCAAACAGCATGGCATCAAGGTGATCCACAAATGCACGGCCGTGCGTCATGCGCTGTCAGCCGAGCGGATGGGCGCCGATGCGATCTCGATTGATGGGTTTGAGTGTGCGGGTCATCCAGGGGAGGATGACATTCCCGGCTTGATCCTGATCCCGGCGGCGGCACGCAAGGTCAGTGTCCCAATGCTGGCGTCTGGTGGATTTGCAGATGGCGCGGGGCTCGTCGCAGCCTTGGCGCTCGGCGCCGATGGCGTCAATATGGGGACCCGGTTTTGTGTCACGCAGGAGGCTCCGATTGACGAGGCGTTCAAGCGACAAATGGTTGAGAATGATGAGCGCATGACCAATCTGATCTTCCGGACGCTACACAATACGGCCCGGGTCATGAAAAATGCCGTGAGCGATGAGGTCGTGGAAATCGAGCGCAAGGGCGGCGCAAAGTTCGAAGACGTCCAGCACCTGGTTGCGGGAGTTCGCGGGCGAAAGGCCATGGCGGATGGAGACACGGATGGGGGAATCTGGTCGGCCGGCATGGTGCAGGGGCTGATCAACGATATTCCAACCGTGAAGGAACTTATCGACGGTATCGTTTCTGACGCAGAGTCGATCATTCATGGACGCCTGGACAGGATGACAGTCTGATTAGCACGACTGTGTGGGGCCCCTTGGGCTCTGAGGCTATATTGTTGGATCACGCTCGTCATAAGCGAGATGTGGAGCGAAAGATCCAGTTTACTCGTCACCGGTTGAAAGCCTCCCTGGTTTGATAGGGAGGTGGCTTATTGAATGTCTTCTCGACGCAATCGATAAAAAAGAGAAGCAAACGCAATGAGGCGAATACAAATGGACAGTCGGGGACTGGGTGCAACGCGGGCACATTCTCGCCTGTAAATTGGATCGGTGTGACTGATTGTTGTGCAAGCGAAGGGCGCCAAGCATTAGTTCTCTATTGTTTTGCACTATCCGCTTGTCTTCCATCTTTGTCTCTGATCGGTAATAGTCATGACGATGCCGTCATAGGTCATTTCGACGTCCGCCGATGGACTTTCGAGTGTAGAGCGACCGGCCAAGCTGCGCCGGTTCTGTTCCTCAAAGTTATCAAGCCCGAGCCGTTTGGGCTGGGCAAACCATCGCGGACCTTCATCATGATCTCATATTCAGACACTACTCTTTCCTCTCCCCAGCGCGGCGTATTCGCCGGATCCGCCGCGCTCCTTGCCTGTTTGCTCGCTGCCTGTGGTGGCCCGAGTACAGATGCTCCGTCAAGTTCCCCCAGTTCATCCGAGTCGACAGCCTTGGTTATCCCGATGGAAGGGCTTGAGAAAACCGAGCTTACCTTCGGCTTCATCAAGCTTACCGACATGGCCCCGTTGGCGATTGCCTATGAGAAGGGCTTTTTTGAAGATGAGGGGCTGTATGTAACACTTGAGCCGCAAGCAAACTGGAAGGTCCTGCTGGATAGGGTCATCGACGGCGAGTTGTCGGGCGCGCACATGCTGGCGGGCCAGCCACTGGCGGCGACCATCGGCTACGGCACAAAAGCCCATATCGTCACGCCGTTCTCCATGGATCTGAACGGCAACGGTATTACTGTCTCAAACGAAGTCTGGGAAAAGATGCGTCCTAATATTCCGAGCATGGAAGACGGGCGCCCGGTGCATCCCATCAGCGCCAGCGCTCTGAAACCTGTGGTCGAGGAATATGCCGCTGATGGCAAGCCGTTCAACATGGGCATGGTGTTCCCAGTCTCTACGCACAATTACGAGCTGCGCTACTGGCTGGCTTCGGGGGGCATCCACCCGGGCTTTTATTCGCCCGATGATGTGTCGGGCCAGATTCAGGCCGACGCCCTCTTGTCTGTCACACCCCCACCTCAAATGCCCGCAACGCTCGAAGCTGGCACGATTTACGGATACTGCGTGGGTGAACCATGGAACCAGCAAGCAGTCTTCAAGGGGATCGGCGTGCCGGTCATCACGGATTACGAAATCTGGAAAGACAATCCGGAAAAAGTCTTCGGCATTACCGCTGAATTCGCGGAAGAAAATCCAGTGACGACGAAGGCAGTTACACGCGCCCTTATCCGGGCAGCTATGTGGCTGGACGAAAATGACAACGCGAACCGGGCTGAAGCGGTGGAGATTCTGGCGCGTTCCGAATATGTCGGCGCGGACGCGGATGTGATCGCCAATTCGATGACGGGCACGTTCGAATATGAGCGTGGCGACAAGCGTGAGGTGCCAGACTTCAATGTCTTCTTCCGCTATAATGCAACGTACCCATACTATTCGGATGCGGTCTGGTATCTTAGCCAGATGCGGCGGTGGGGTCAGATCTCCGACAGCAAAGATGATGCGTGGTACGACGCGACGGCGCGCGAAGTTTACAGGCCGGACATATATCTCGAGGCCGCCCAGTCCCTGGTTGATGATGGCTTGGCGGACGCTGCTGATTTCCCCTGGGAAACAGATGGTTACAAGCCAGTCACATCAGACTTCATTGATGGCGTCTCTTATGACGGACGCCAGCCGAATGCGTACCTTGAAAGCCTGACGATAGGGCTGAAGTCCAGCCAGACCGTTGCTGCGGGCGAAGTCATCGAATGACCAGCGGGCTAGAGCGGGCCACCAGATTGCCGGCCCATGTTCTCAAATTTTCCAACCATCGGAGTCAATAAGATGGGAAGTATTGTTTTCAACAAGGTTGACGCATCTGTCGATGAGCAGGTCGTTGGGAGCCCTTCCGAGATCACCCGCGAAGTCTCCGAAAAGGAGGGCGCAGACTCAAAGAGCGAACGTCAGGAAAAAGTATTCTCGGGCATTAACAAGGCTTCGAAATTTCTTGATGTGTTTGCATTGTCCTGGGTGACGCCGCTGCTCATGATGGCCGCAGGTGACAGTCCGAAGCGAAACCTGCCATTATTGGGCCAGCGGCTTGTCGTGCCGATCGTTGCTATTCTGACCTTTCTGGCGGCGTGGGCTGTTCTGGCGCCCCAGGTCAAGACATCGCTTGGTGCGATCCCCGGGCCAGCCCAGGTTTGGGAGCAGGCGGTGGTGCTTCACAAGGATCATCTGCAGGAAAAGCAGAAAGCCGGACAATTCTATGAGCGTCAGGCTGCACGCAATGACGCCCTGATCGCGGCCGGGCGTGAAGGCGATGTGTCCCGCGTTTCCTATACGGGCAAACAGACTTTTTACCAGCAGATATGGACAAGCCTTCAGACGGTCTTTTTCGGCTTTTTTCTGGCCGTGGTGATCGCGGCTCCCCTTGGCATCGTGATGGGCATGTCGTCGACCATGAATGCGGCGTTCAATCCTCTGATCCAGATATTCAAACCGGTGTCGCCGCTGGCCTGGCTCCCCATTGTCACCATGATTGTCTCTGCGACCGTTGCGACAGATTCCGGGATTTCGAAGTCTTTTCTGACGTCGGCAATCACGGTGACCCTGTGTTCCCTGTGGCCCACATTGATCAACACGGCGCTTGGCGTGGCATCTGTAGACAAGGATCTCGTCAATGTGGGCAAGGTTTTGAAACTGAAGCCACACACCCAAATCACAAAACTCATCCTGCCATCTGCGTTGCCGCTTATCTTTACAGGTATGCGCCTGTCCCTGGGTGTTGGCTGGATGGTTTTGATTGCAGCGGAGATGCTTGCGCAGAATCCGGGATTAGGAAAATTTGTGTGGGATGAATTCCAGAATGGGTCGTCGCAATCACTGGCCAAGATCATTGTCGCAGTTCTGACGATCGGGATTATCGGCTTCCTGCTCGACCGGGTCATGTACGCCTTGCAGACCATGTTCACGCATACCAGCACGCGATAGAGGAAAGAGAATATGTCGATCCTTGAGCTGAAGAATGTATCGAAATGGTTTGGTGACGATTCTGATCGCGTAGATGTCCTCCATGACATTGATCTGGCTGTGGAAGAAGGGGAGTTCGTCGCGATTGTCGGGTTCTCCGGGTCTGGAAAATCAACCCTTATCAGTCTCATGGCTGGTCTCGAATTTCCGAACAGGGGTGAAGTAACTTTTCGGGGAGAAACTGTTGAAGGACCTGCACCGGACCGGGCCGTCTGCTTCCAGAGCTATTCGCTGATGCCGTGGATGACTGTGAAGGAGAACATTCTCCTGGCTGTTGATGCGGTGTTCGGAAAGGAAAGCAAAGCAGAGCGCAATGCACGGGCGCAAAAGTACATCGACATGGTCAGCCTCAGCCATGCCGTCGACCGGCGCCCGGCAGAGCTTTCAGGCGGTATGCGCCAGAGAGTGGCGGTCGCCCGGTCGCTCGCCATGGATCCGGAAGTCCTGCTGCTGGACGAGCCTCTGTCGGCCCTTGATGCACTTACACGGGCTAACCTTCAGGATGAGATCACCTCCATCTGGGAACAGGACCGGAAGACGGTCGTCCTCATCACAAATGATGTGGATGAAGCCCTGCTTCTGGCGGATCGTATCATCCCTCTGAACCCGGGACCGAACGCGACCTTCGGACCATCATTCAAAGTAGATTTGCCGCGCCCGCGAGATCGCACCGCCATGAATCATGACGAGACGTTCAAGACGCTTCGCCGCGACGTTACCGCATATTTGATGGATGTCGGAATTGCGAAGAAGCGGGCCCAAGTCGAGCCACCCTTGCCGGAGGTGACCCCAATCACATTGGGCAAGCCAAAAGCATACCGTGAGGCATCTGAAACCTCAGGCTTCAACGATGATCGCTTTCTTGAATATTCCCAGGTGAGCAAAGTTTATCCTACACCCAAGGGGCCACTCACCGTGGTCGACGGGTTCGATATCAAAGTGAGGAAGGGTGAGTTTGTTTCGATTATTGGTCATTCGGGGTGTGGCAAGTCCACTGTCCTGACGATGACGGCCGGTCTGAACGAGGTCAGCCGTGGCGGGATCATTCTGGACAATCGGGAAGTTGCGGCGGCCGGCCCGGATCGGGCCGTGGTTTTTCAGGCTCCCTCTCTGTTTCCCTGGCTGACAGCAAAGCAGAACGTCGCCGTAGGCGTGGACCGTGTTTACCCAGATGCAACTCGCGAAGAGCGCGAGCAGGTGGTGGAATACTACCTGCACAAGGTTGGCCTGGGCGAAGCCATGGACAAGCTGGGGGCGGATCTCTCGAACGGGATGAGACAGCGTGTTGGCATTGCTCGCGCTTTCGCTCTTTCGCCCAAATTGTTGTTACTGGATGAACCTTTCGGGATGCTTGATAGCCTGACGCGCTGGGAGCTTCAGGAAGTGCTCATGGAAGTGTGGCAGCGCACACAGGTTACAGCCGCGTGTGTGACGCATGATGTGGATGAAGCCATCCTGCTTGCGGACCGGGTCATCATGATGACCAATGGACCGAATGCGCGGATCGGGAAGGTCATGGAAGTTGATATCCCGCGCCCCCGCACGCGCAAGGCTTTGCTCGAACATCCGGACTATTACCACTACCGCGAACAGGTTCTGAGTTTCCTCGAAGAGTATGAGAAGGGCGCTCACAGCTCCAAATCAGATTCGGAATCAAAGCCTGAGTCAGAGACGGAGGCGGCGTAATGTTCAGATCGTCCGTCTTCAAACAAATAGTGACTGAGGGGGAATAAAACATGCCCCAGGAAAAACTTGTGATTATTGGTGCGGGGATGGCAGCCGGACGGTTGCTGGAAAACCTCGTACAGGCCGCACCGGACCGCTTTAGCGTTACGTTGTTCAATGCGGAGCCACGCGGAACCTATAACCGGATCATGCTGTCTCCCGTCCTCTCGGGCGAAAAGACCTATCAGGAAATCGTCACTCATGACGATGACTGGTATGCTGGGCATAGAGTTAATTGCCGGTTCGGCGAAAAGGTTCTGGAAGTGGATCGGAAACGGAAAGTCGTCATCGGTGAAAAAGGCGATGTCCCGTATGATCGACTTGTCATCGCGACTGGATCAAATCCGTTTATCATTCCATTACCCGGTCACGACCTACCTGGTGTTATCGCGTACCGCGACCTGGACGACACCCACACGATGATTGAGGCTTGCCAGCCGGCTTCAAGGGCGGTGGTGATCGGCGGCGGCCTCCTTGGGCTGGAGGCTGCCGCCGGTCTGCGTCTGAGAGGAATGGACGTCACGGTTATTCACCTCGCGCCGACATTGATGGAACGCCAACTGGATCCGTCCGCAGGGTATCTCCTGGAAAAGGAGCTCGCCAATAGGGGCATTACGATCCTGACAGGGGCGAATACCAAGGAGATCTATGGGGACGGCAAGGTTGACGGAGTACGACTGGCAGACGGAACGGAGATTCCTGCCAGCCTCGTCGTCATGGCGGTTGGAATTCGGCCAAATATCGAGGTTGGCAAGCTAGCCGGTCTGGAAGTCGGCCGGGGCATCAAGGTCAATGGCGTGATGCAAACGTCCGACCCGAACATCTATTCCGTTGGAGAATGCGTCGAGTTCGATGGAAATTGCTATGGGCTTGTCGCCCCCTTGTTCGAACAGGCGCAGATTTGCGCAAAAGTAATGACGGGACAGGGGAAAACGGAATTCTCCCATTCTGAGACCGCAACAAAGCTGAAGGTCACTGGGGTAGATTTGTATTCCGCAGGAGATTTTGCTGAAGGAGATAATCGCGACGAAATTGTGTACCGAGATCCTGGGCGCGGTATCTACAAGCGCCTGATCCTCGAAGAAGGGCGACTGATCGGGGCTGTTCTATATGGAGAAACATCCGATGGAGCATGGTTTTTCGACAAGATAAAAAAGGCGGAATTCATAGAGGAGGATGAACGCGACACGCTCATATTTGGACAATCCTATGCCGGAGGGACTCCCCTGGACCCTATGGCGGCCGTTGCAGCCTTGCCGGATGAGGCAGAGATCTGTGGTTGTAACGGCGTTTCCAAGGGACAGATCCTTTCGGCTATCGACGAGAACGGGCTTGCCGACCTGGATGGCGTAAGAGCTTGTACCAAGGCGTCGTCATCATGCGGAACGTGCACGGGTCTGGTGGAAAGTCTGCTAGCCTTCAAGTTGGGAGATGCGTTCACGGCTTCCGCTAAGCGCACGGTTTGCCAGTGCACGGATCTAGGCCATGATGATGTGCGGCGTTTGATTGCCTCTCAGGACTTGAGATCCATTCCTGCCATCATGCAGGAGCTGGGCTGGAAAACATCTTGTGGGTGCGCCAAGTGTCGACCAGCGCTCAATTTCTATCTTTTGGCAGCATGGCCAGGCGAGTATGTCGACGATAATCAGTCTCGCTTCATCAATGAGCGCGTCCACGCGAATATTCAGAAAGACGGGACTTATTCTGTCGTACCTCGCACTTGGGGCGGCGTGACCACAGCAAGTGAGTTGCGAGCGATCGCAGACGTTGTGGACAAGTTCGATATTCCTACGGTGAAATATACAGGCGGGCAGCGCATCGACATGTTGGGCGTGAAGAAAGAAGACCTCCCAGCTGTATGGGCAGATCTGAATGCGGCGGGCATGGTCTCGGGCCATGCATACGGAAAATCCCTGCGCACGGTGAAAACATGCGTCGGAACCGACTGGTGCCGGGTCGGAACGCAGGATTCGACCGGCCTTGGGATCAAGCTTGAAAAGCTCATGTGGGGATCGTGGACCCCCCACAAGGTGAAGCTGGCTGTTTCCGGATGCCCTCGAAACTGTGCGGAAGCCACTTGCAAGGATATTGGTGTGGTTTGCGTTGACAGTGGATACGAAATTCACTTCGCCGGCGCGGCCGGTATGGAGGTCAAGGCTACGGAATTGCTGACAAAGGTCACCGACGAAGCAGAGGCGATCGAAATGTGTACGGCCGTGCTCCAGCTCTATCGCGAGCAGGGCTTCTATCTTGAGCGCATCTACAAATGGGCCGCGCGGGTCGGCATCGACCGGGTTCAGGCGCAAATTGTCGAAGACGCTGAAAACCGGGCAAATCTGGTCGAGCGCTTCGCATACTCCCAGCGTTTCGCTCAAATCGATCCCTGGGCAGAGCGGGCTACAGGCGGGGTTGATGCGCACGAATTCAAAAAACTCGAACCGGTGGGATAGATCGAATGAGTACTCAGACCGCCATTATGTCATGGGCCGAGCTGTGTGGGGTTGACGATATTCCCCTCCGGGGGTCTCGGCGGGTAACGCTCGATGCTGAAGAAGTGGCCGTGTTTCGGACCGCAGCGAACACCGTGTTCGCGATCCAGAATGTCTGCCCGCATAAGGGGGGGCCACTCAGCGAAGGGATCGTACATGATACTGCGGTCTCATGTCCCCTGCACGCGATGGTGATTGATCTGGAGACGGGCAGGGCGCGCGGCGCCGACACCGGTTGCGTGCGCACCTACCCAATCGAAATTCGGGAAGGTGGCCGAGTTTACATCGGTCTTCAATCCGGCTGACCCCCCCCCAATGGACCGTATGCGCCCGACAGCAGAAGAAGTCTCCACAACATGCCCTTACTGCGGTGTGGGCTGCGGCGTTCTGGTCAAACCTGACGAAGGTGGGGAAGCCGCCACAGTGCGCGGGAATCCCGATCATCCGGCGAATTTTGGCCGACTTTGCTCGAAAGGATCTGCGTTGGGGGAGACGCTGGATCTGGACGAACGCCAGCTGTTTCCAACCATTTCTGGAGAGAGGGCGAGTTGGGATTCTGCTTTGGACAAAATCGGCAACGGATTTTCAGAGGCGATTGCTACCCATGGGCCCGATAGTGTCGCGCTCTATGTCTCCGGACAGATTCTGACAGAAGACTATTATGTCGCCAACAAGCTCATGAAAGGCTTTGTAGGGTCGGCGAATATCGACACGAATTCGCGACTTTGCATGGCGTCTTCCGTGGCCGGTCACAAGCGCGCGTTCGGTTCGGATACGGTTCCCGGCTGTTATGAGGACCTGGAACGGGCTGACCTTGTTGTGATGGTGGGCAGTAACCTGGCCTGGTGCCACCCCGTGCTTCACAATCGGATCTTGGCGGCAAGGGAAAAGCGTGGCACGCGCCTCGTCATTATCGATCCCCGCAAGACGGCCACCACCGATGCAGCTGACCTTCATCTTCCGATCCGTCCGGGAGCAGATGTTCTGTTGTTCAATGCGCTCTTTGCTCACCTTGCTGCGAGCGACGCTCATGATACGTCGTTCGTTAATGCGCACACCAAGGGGCTGGACGCAGCGCTGGATGCCTCAGGGCCCCTCGGACTGGCCGAACTTTCCATAGCCACAGCGCTGCCAGAATCTGACTTGCGGACCTTCTTTCAGTGGGTGGAGCAGACGCCCGCGACGGTAACCATCTATTCTCAGGGTGTGAATCAATCCTCGGCAGGCTCAGACAAGGTCAATGCGATAATTAATTGCCACTTGGTCACGGGACGTATCGGGAAGCCCGGCTGCGGGCCATTTTCCGTGACGGGCCAGCCCAATGCCATGGGGGGGCGCGAAGTTGGCGGTCTCGCGAACCAATTGGTCGCGCACATGGATTTTGCACCGAAGGATGTCGACCGGGTGCAGCGTTTCTGGCAGGCGCCGAATATGGCCACACAACCTGGTCTGAAAGCGGTCGACCTGTTCGAGGCTGTGCATGAGGGAAAGATCAAAGCACTCTGGATCATGGCAACCAATCCCGTCGTCTCGCTGCCGAATGCTGATCGCGTTCGAGCTGCCATTAAGGCGTGTCCCCTGGTTATTGTGTCGGACGTCACCGGGCGGTCTGATACAGCCAAGCTGGCTGACATTGTGCTCCCGGCCACGGGCTGGGGGGAGAAGTCAGGTACGGTCACCAATTCCGAACGCCGGATCTCCCGTCAACGGAGCTTTCTGAGAGCTCCCGGCGAAACGCGACATGATTGGTGGGCGATTTGCGAAGTGGCGCGCCGCATGGGGTTCAACGGGTTTGACTTTACGTCAGCCGCCGAAATCTACCAGGAGTATGCTGCGCTATCTGCGTTTGAGAATGATGGAACACGCGATTTCAATATCGGGGCCCATGCCAATATTGACGAGAAGGCATATGATGAACTTGTGCCGTTCCAGTGGCCGCTGGCGGAAGATACCCCTCGCTCTGGCAATTTGGCGGCCCTCAATCATCGCTTCTTTTCCGACGGCGAGTTTTTCACGGACGATCACCGCGCCAGATTTGTTGCGACGCCGTTCCTGCCGGCCCTGTCGCAACCGAGCAAGAAACGTCCTTATGTATTGAACACGGGCCGTGTGCGGGATCATTGGCACACGCTGACACGGACAGGAAAATCGCCGCGTCTATCCGCCCATACCGCAGAACCATTCCTCGAAATTTGCCCTGAAGATGCTGACAGGCTGGGCTTGCATCCAGCGGGGCTTGCGGAGGTAAAGAACGAGTATGGGCGTGTAGCCCTGCGGGTTCTGGTGACGGACCGGGTTCAGCCCGGAACTGTATTCGCCCCGATGCACTGGACGGCTCGGTACAGTTCAGGCGGCCGCGTGGACTGCCTGGTTGCGCCAAATGTAGACCCCGTGTCGGGACAACCCGAGTCGAAACATTCTGTCGTGTCCCTAGCACCTCTACGGCCGGATTGGTTTGCATTCGTGGTTTGCAGAACAGAGCTACCGGGCCAGGTTCTGGGAAAGCTGGACTATTGGGCCTCTGCGCGCGCGAGTGGGGGATGGCGATATGAATTGGCTGGGTGCGGAAAACTGCAAGAATGGGCAGAACAATTATGTCCGGACATCTTGGCGGTCCAGATGATCCGCGCAAACGGTCAAATCGCTCGCGCGTCCTTTCAAGATGACTCCCTCGACATATGCTTGATCGCGTCAACGTCCGGACCTGTGAGCGCGGATCGTGGCTGGCTCGCTGGCTTGCTTGCCGTCGACATGGACGAGACAACGAGGCTGGGCCTGTTGGCGGGACGTCCTCCAAGCGGGAAATCGTCCGGCCGGCTTATCTGTTCCTGTCTGGGGGTTGGCAGCGTGGCAATTGGCGAGGCGATCCAGGCCGGGAGCAGGAGTGTCGAGGGGGTCGGGGCCGCTACGGGCGCGGGTACCAATTGTGGGTCATGCAAACCTGAAATTCGTGCCTTTCTGGAAAAGTTGAAGCCGGAAGAAACATCCCCACACACGTTGGCTGCGGAGTAGGCACATGCTTGGAAAATTGACTTTGATCGGTTGTGGTCCGGGCGCATCGGATCTCCTGACAATACGTGCCGCGCGCCGGATCGGTGAGGCAGATATTGTTTTTCATGACCGATTGGTCGAGGCTGATGTGCTGGAACTCGCAAGCCCTGCGGCCACCCTGCAATATGTTGGAAAAAAATGTACGGATGGTGGGCGTCAGCAGACTGACATCAACAGCATGTTGCGTGGCGCCTTGCTGGCAGGACGCCATGTTGCACGTCTGAAGTCTGGCGATCCCATGATATTCGGCCGAGCCGCTGAGGAAATTGCGGTGGCTGTTGAGCTTGGCGCCGAAATTGAAATCGTTCCGGGTGTGACCGCGGCGTTGGCGGCGGCGGCGGAATGCTCGATCCCAGTGACCGAGCGAGCCGAGTTGCAGAGCTTTGTCGTGACGACAGGTCGCTCTGCGAACAAGGACAAGGAACCCGATTGGGCCAATTTATTGAAACCCGGAATATGCGTGGCTTTCTATATGAGCGTAGCGCAGGCATGGCGCATTCAGACCGCCTTGATGGCGCGAGGTGTGCCGGGGTCACTCCAGGCGGAATGGGTGGAGAATGTCGGAAAACAGGACTGTCGCAGGGTAGAAACTCGCTTGGACCGTCTTGCTTTGGATGCTCGGCAACACAGAGTCCGGAACCCTGCCATACTTTTCATTCGTTACCCGCTCAGTGCGACGAATGTGGAAGTTATTCCCGCTCCAGCTGACGGCATGACTATTTAGCCAAATGGGTGATTTGGCTCGTGTCGAGGGCGCCGAGCCGACTTCTCTGGTCTCTGATGGTGAAGCCTGAAATGTAGCCATCAATATTGGTCGGATCGAATATGCGCCGATCCATGAACTGGTCTGCCCCCATGGCGACGGGCTCTGTTGCATCACTCAGTAGCCAGGCATGTTGATGCGCACCTTCCATTTTTTCATCGGCGCTGGGGCAAGCTATGCCCAGTCGCTCGACAGCCTCGCAGTAGATGTCAGGTCGGAAAGCCAGCCTGGCGATAGCACTCGCATCCACATCGTCTGGAGCTTCTCCCCACCGGATCATCTGGGACAGGATCCACTTGGCGTGTGACCGCCAGGGGAAGTTAGCCGCGTAGCGGTGGAAGACGTTGAAATCGGGCATATCTATGCGGAGTTCACCACCCGTCTGTCGGTTCTTTCCCGTCAGTGAGCCTACAACTTCGTCGAAGGGCGCATTCACATAGTCGGGGGTCGAAATGATCTGGGCTGCGGTTAACCGGTTGTCCATGTCATCCAGCCAGGCGCAAGTCTCCGACAAAGCGGCGATGAGCTTTAGATGCCATTCCTTGTTCTGCTCGGTCCAGTCCTGACGCACTCCAAGAACTTTTTCAGGGCCATTCGACCAGATCTCTCCGGATGTGATCAGTGTGCGTCCAATACCCGCAACCACAGCGGCATTGTTCCACGGCTCGCCGACGCAATAGCCATCGATCTGTCCGGCCGCGAGCGCGTCAACCATCAGGGATGGCGGCACGACGACGAGGTTGAGATCGCGCATCGGATCAATGCCGGCGGCGGCCAGCCAGTAGCGCAATTCAAGTGCATGCATCGAATGAGGATACACATGCGCAAAGGTCAGCGCGGCTTTGCCATCTTCCTTGCGCTGGTCTATCACGCGTTTGAGGGCGTAGGCGGAGAGCGGACGACGAGAAATGGTCTCCGGTGCCATCTGCGCCATGGCTTCGAACAAGGTGGTTGAAACGGTGATCGCATTGCCATTGAGGTTGAGCGTGAAGGCTGTCGTGAACTCACCTGGGAAGGGACCGATGCCGGCTGCCGAGGCAACGACCATGGGTGACAGCATGTGGGCGCCATCAATCGCGCCGGTGCCGAGCGCGTCGCGCATGGCTGCCCAGGAAACAAACCGTTTAAGGGTCACATCCAGTCCATGCGCTGCGAAAGCACCACGCTCCTTGGCTACCGCCAATGGGGCGCAATCTGTGAGCTGTGCAAATCCGAGTGTGAGAGAATGTGCCATCAGATGTTGTCCGGTGCATGCTTGCCGGCAAGCATGCCGACAATGGTCAAAATGTTTTCAGCCACCTCTTTGATGGGCTTGCCCTGTTGTTGGGACATGGTGCGTATTGAGGAGAAGGCTTGGTCCTCCGTCATGCCATGATGCTGCATCAGCATGCCTTTCGCGCGCTCTATCACTTTGCGAGCGGCGAGATCGTCCTTGGTTTTTTTCAGTTCGTTGCGCAGGCCATCCATGTGACGGAAGCGGGCAATGGCCGTGTCGATGAGGGGCTGGACCCGTTTGGGGGTTAAGCCATCAATCACATAGGCGCTGACGCCGGCTTCAATTGCCTCCTGCATACCGCCGCCACCTTCTTCCTCCACGAACATCACAATGGGTTTGGGGTTGGATTGGGCGACCAGGCGCAGGCTTTCAATCGTGTCTCTATCCGGCGAATTGCAATCCATGATGATAACATCCGGACTGATCCGGGCGATCAGGTCGAGGAGAACCCGTCCATGGGTTTGCGTGGCTGTGTGCACCACGGCATTGGCGATCAGTCCCTCTTCAACCTGCCGGGCCCGTTCCGGATCTTCATCAATCAACAGCACGCTCAAAGGCGCAGCCGAAGTGACTGCGCCTTGAGCTGGAACAGCTTCAACTTCCTGACCCTTAGAGGGCGAAGTCAAACTGGATCCAGAACTTGCTGGTGTTTGTGGCGAAGTCATCTGCGCTGTAATCCGCATATTTGAGGGTGATACCGATCTTGTCCCATTTTGCAGAAGCCGCGAGATCGAGTTCGCTGCCATAATCGGCCCCTCCGACATCTGCGCTGAAATCATGATAGACTGCAGTCAAGGCCACACCACTGAACGGGCCGACATCGCCAACCTGATACGCTGCCTTTGCATAAATATCTTCCACACCGGTCGTGGGAGTGGTCAAAAACTTGTCGGCCCAGCCCTGGAATTTGTGAAGCGTCGCCAGCGGTGTTTGAAATCCGCGTGCATCGTCGCCGCCGAGCACTTCAATGCCGGCGCCGAGCGTAACTGCTTCAACAGAATATGTGCCTTCAACGAGATAGTAATCGGCCGAGTAATCCAGGGAACTGGAGCCATAGTCGGACTGGGTAGCGTAGGAAACTGTGTATCCGAGCTTTCCGGTCCCGATGGCTTGCTTTCCCGCCAATCTGGCGCCGACTGTCTGGGACGAGAAAACGCCGCCAGCATTGTCAACGTCAATCTGATAGGCAAAGCCAGTCAGCGTGCCGATCGGGGTGGGGTGACTGAGGTTCAGCAGATAGGAATCGCCATCCCAGCGTCCCACGGCGGAATCATCTCCAAAGATGCGGTTGATCTGGGCGATATAGGTGAAATCGACCTTCAGTTCACCCAACGAGGAATTCTGAACCCTTGCTCCATCGAAGGTCTGCTCATTCTGGCGCCATCCGACATTGCCCACAAAACGCGCGTCATCCAGGCCGATCCTTTGGCGACCCAGCGTGATTATCGTATCCGGCAATGAGGTATTGGTTAGTTGAAATCGGTTCAATTCCGTTGCATTCGGATCCGCGACGACCGGATAGCCGGTCTTTCCATTGATGGTCGAATTGAAATCGTCGATGAGGTCGTCGATGTGATCGAACTCGACCAAGAGAGCGGTGTCGAAGATTTTGCCTGTCTCGAAGCCGGCTCGGAAGCGATAGGTGAGGGCGCTTGCATCCTCCGGCAGGCCTTCCTGTTCGACGCCCTCATAGCGAAGCCGTGCATTGAAGATCGGCTTTGTGTCAGCCAGTGCGGTTTCCCAGCGGGAAGTGGTCTGGTCGGCTTCGGCTGCACACGGGAGTGCAACGGAGAGCAACACGACAGGCGCGATGAGCGCGCGGAAATTGGGTTTTGCAGACATGATCAGTCCTCGGTCTGAACTGGCATCGCCCTGAAAGGCGTAGACCAGCAGAAAGAAAAATAGCCCGGAAACCAGCGTCCGGACGGTTCAACTTCTTCACCGAAGATTTGCGCCCAGCTTCGGGCGCGAAGACTTTGACCATTCAAAGCTGGCTAGTTTTTGCCCCGGGCCACCGAACTGTGCAACGGGATCAAGGAGTGACAAAAAACTTCCGCCAATTCAGATCAGTCTCTGGGCGGGATGATTGAGGTCTGCCAGAAATTCAGTCATTCTGGGCAGGTCGGGAAGATGTAGCGGTTTACGCTGCTGTCACGGGGAAAGGATCTTTGAATGACGGTCATGGGGTGCCTGTTCGCGGGAGGCGCAGGACGCAGGCTCGGCGGCGTTGAAAAAGCGTTGATCGAATTTTCCGGAAGTCCCCTCTGGAAGCGCGCCACCCACCGGATCACCCCCATGGTCGACCAGATGGTGGTCACGGGTCCTACCGCGCCGGAGTGGTCGGAGGCTGTTCCGGGGCTGGTTTTCGTGCAAGATTTCCAGCCGAACGGTGAGCCTATCGGCCCGGCGGGGGGGCTTCTCGCAGCATTGGAGCATTGTCTGCGAGAGAAAGGACCAGAGAGCTTACTGCTGACCGTTCCGATTGATGCCCCGTTCTTCCCGGTGGACCTATTCGCACAATTGTCCACTGGCCGCGGTAACGCACGCGCCGCCCTGGTCGAAACGGAGTTTCGTCTACAGCCGACATTTGGCCTTTGGTCATGTGCGCTCGCGCCAGATGTCCGCTCTTGTGTCAAGCAGGGCAAATTGGCGCTCCACGCAATCGCCGATCATGTAGGAGCAGTCAAAGTCCGGTTTCAGGCCGAAGATGAGGCGTTCCTGAATATAAATACGCCGGAGGATATTCAGCGCGCTGAAGCTGTAGCGACCTTGTTGGAACAGTCTTAGCCTGCCTCTCCGACGGGTTTGATCAATCGATCAGGCCAGCCAGACACCTTCCACCATATCTCCAGCCGCCAGGGCCGGCGCGTCAGAGGGGCGGTGAATCAGGAAGTTCGTCTCGATAAAGGGCGTGAGCAGAGAGCTGTCCTGGTTGCTGGCGGGCGTGATACTGGGGGCCTCATTCTTGGTGTGGGCTAACGTCCCTCTCAGGAAGGCCTCTCGCGCTCCGTTTGCCGATAAGGACGCTACGAGAGGCGCCTGCATCCATTGGGCGTCGGCTGGTTGGCCTTGAAGGGCATTCATCAGGGGCCTCAAAAAGAGATGGGCGCAAACAAGAGCCGAGGCCGGGTTTCCCGGTAGTCCCAGAACGTATTGATGATCTCGTCTGGAATGCCAGGTCGGCTTTCCGGGCTTTATGGCGATTTTGGTGAAGATGGGGTCAAAGCCGAGATGCCCGAAAACATCCTTCATGTGGTCATGATCGCCCACGGACGCGCCGCCGATTGGGACAAAGACATCCGGGTTACCCGCGTCTTCTACGCGGCGTCTGATATCGGATGGGTCATCCCTTGCTGTACCGAGATTGATGGCCTCTGCTCCCCAGTCGCGGATCAACGCCTTCA
This sequence comes from Hyphomonas sp. UBA3195, assembly GCF_002366485.1. NCBI lineage: Bacteria > Pseudomonadati > Pseudomonadota > Alphaproteobacteria > Hyphomonadales > Hyphomonadaceae > Hyphomonas > Hyphomonas sp. UBA3195. The sequence continues at coordinate 29,185 of NZ_DEXB01000029.1, read as the reverse complement.
GTGCATATTCGTTGGAGGATATGATCTGTCCGGGTTGCAGGTCGGAGCCGGGAGGTTTCAATTCGTCGCCATTGGTCAGTAATGCCACACGTGGGCGACGATACACAATCATGTATGCATGATTGGCGGCCGCACAAATAGAGAGGTGAGCTGGCCTGATCCGGGCACCTGCTTCAAGAAGCACTTGCCCTGCGTGAAAATCGACCCCCGCTTGCCGGATGTTGCGCGGCGATACCTGGGGCACATTGATCCAGACTGTGGTGTCCTGCCGCCGGACATCTTCCTGAATGATGACATGGTCACATCCGCGCGGGATAACCGAGCCGGTGAAGACCCGCACACATTGGCCGGGAGCGACAATGCCATCAAAGGGCGTGCCTGCGGCGGCCTCTCCAATCAATGCCAGAGGCCCATTGCTGAGCGCTTCTGCGAATCGCACGGCGTAGCCATCCATGGCAGACATGGCCGCGGGCGGATGGGTCAGTCTCGCCGCCACATCTTCCGCCAATATTCGACCGACACACTCCTCCAATGGAAGCGTTTCCGTTTCCTGGATGGCTGGCACACTGCCGATATGCGCCAAGGCTTCCTGTCTGGTAATCATGGGATCGGTCTATACATGACTGGTCAGAAGGCGGAAGGCCACGATCAACACGAGCAGTGCAGTGATTGCTTTCACCCAACGCTCGGGGAACATGCCGAGAAGGAGTTTGTGCCCCAGCCAGCTGCCGAAGGCGACAGCGATGAGGAGGGGCCAGAATTCCCAGAGATCGATCGTCATTCTGCCAGTCTGCAATGACAGTGACTTTCCGACCAGTGCGGCAACAGAGTTGGCCGCGATATAGGCACTGGACAAGGCAGCTATGGTTCGTGGAGGGGCCCATCTGACGAGATGGAGGATCGGTGCCAGAAAGATGCCGCCGCCAATCCCGACAAGGCCTGACACATAGCCAATCCCTGCGCCTATTAAAGGGGCCGCGAGTTTTGGCAGGCGCGACGTGCTCAATGTCTCAGGGGACGTGCGCATGAAGCTTGTCCATGCCAGTTGGATGCCCGCTGCAAGCAGGGCGCCGCCCAGTAGCAGGACGAGTGTGCGTTCGGGGATAGGTGTCAGTCCGCCCAGGAAGGCTGCCGGCACAGACATGGCCAGGATCGGTAGGACGCGAGAGTTTGGATACAGGCCAGCCTTCCAGCATTTCGCCACCCCCAGGCTGGACACGAGGATGTTGCAGCAGAGGGAGACAATCGGCACCAGCATTACGGGCACGCCCGAGATCACCAGCAGGGCCGTATACGTCGAGCCGCCGCCGAACCCAACGCTCGAATAGAGAAGTGCCACAAGCGCGAAGCCGAGCGTAAGCCAGATCATCGTATCTTGGTGCCTCCTGAAAAAAGGGATGTAAACATGCGGCTATCCCGCGCTAGGTTGTCCGGGTTGTCAGGATTGTTCGAGGAATTCCAGCGTGATCCGTATTCAAAGCGCTCCGTTGGACATAGAGTCCGAACTTCAGGCATATCGCCTGAGCTCTCCGGATTATGGGGCGCTTGCCAGTTTCGAAGGGTATGTTCGAAGCGAGCATGGGAACGTCACGGCGCTCGAACTTCAGCATTATCCTGCCGTGACCGAAGCGGAGATCGCCCGGTTCGAACGAATGGCCCGGGCTCGGTTCGATGTGCTAGACTGCCTGATAATTCATCGTGTTGGTCGAATATTGCCTTCAGAAGCGATTGTACTGGTAGCGGTTCTGGCAAAACACAGGAAACCTGCCTTCGAAGCTGTCGACTTTCTTATGGATTATCTGAAGACAAGTGCTCCCTTTTGGAAAAAGCAGATCGGTCCCGACGGAGAGACCTGGATCGAGCCCAGATCGAGCGATCATGCGGCCGCAGCTGCGTGGAACAAAGAAAGTTGATCCCGTATGACCGATAAGCCGGAACTGCCAGCGCCCGGGGGCAAAATAGTGATGGAGCGCGCCTTCAAGCCCGTTCGTATCGCCCTGCTGACCGTTTCGGATTCGCGCGATGAATCGTCTGATACGTCAGGTGCTATTCTCTCAGCGCGCGTAGAAGAGGCAGGTCATATACTGGCAGCCCGGACGCTGGTCACGGACGACAAGGAAATCATTTCCGCGACAGTCCGGACGTGGATCGACGCGTCGGACATCGACGTCGTGATCTCGACGGGAGGAACCGGGTTGACGGGCCGGGACGTCACGCCGGAAGCTCTGATGCCGTTGTTCGAGAAGCAGATCGAAGGATTTGCCGTCGTCTGGCACATGGTGAGCTATCAGAGCGTCGGCCTGTCCACATTACAGTCTCGCGCCTGTGCTGGCGTGTCGAATGGCACATTCATCTTCTGCCTGCCCGGGTCGAATGGCGCTTGCCGGGACGGCTGGGACAAGGTGATCCGGTGGCAATTGGACAGTCGCCACGCCCCCTGCAACATGGTCGAACTGATGCCCCGCTTGAAAGAGAGATGACGTCATGAGCGGAGAGGGACTGACACATCTTGATTCCCAGGGACGACCACAGATGGTCGACGTATCCGCGAAGGATGTCAGCGCGCGGGTCGCGATGGCTGAAGGCGTAGTTCGCATGTCCGCCGCAACGCGGGATCTTGCATTGGGTGGAACGTCGAAAAAGGGGGATGCAATCACGACCAGCATTCTGGCGGGGATCATGGCCGCGAAACGGACCGCCGAATTGATCCCGCTCTGTCACCCGCTTCCCTTGTCACGGGTGAATGTCGACATTACGCCCAATGAAAATGGCCTTCGAGTGGTGGCAGAGGTGCGCACTTCTGGCCGGACGGGCGTGGAAATGGAAGCACTGACGGCGGTGAGTGTCGCTTGTCTCACGCTCTACGACATGCTGAAGGCTGTGCAGAAGGACATGGAGGTCTATTCCATCCGACTGCTGAGTAAAACCGGAGGCAGTTCGGGTGACTACTCCGCGTCGCCGGCTGAGGATTCGGCTTGAAGGTTCGTCTTATCGGGCCCGGTGAGGCGGAGGTTGGCGCATCAGGCCAAGCGCCACCGCGTTCCGCGCTCGTCGATGGGGCAGGGCGGCGGGTCAGCTATCTTCGGCTCTCGGTCACGGACCGGTGTGACTTACGATGCACCTATTGCATGCCGGAGCGTATGCGGTTTCTACCGAAGACGGACATTCTCAGTTTTGAGGAATTGGCCAGGCTGGTTGATGGGTTTATCGCGCGAGGCATCACGAAACTGAGGATCACGGGTGGAGAGCCCCTTGTGCGCCGAGATGTCATGCAATTGCTGGAACATCTTTCGCGCAGACTCGGCACGACCGGTCTGAAAGAGATTTCCTTGACCACGAACGGGACGCGCCTCGAACACTATGCAGCGGATTTGAAACGTCTGGGTATTGAGCGCATCAATGTGTCTCTGGACACGCTGTCGCCGAAGATGTTTCAAAGGGTCACGAGGAAAGACCAGTTCGAGACGGTCATGCGGGGGATCGCGAAGGCCCGTGATGTCGGATTGAAGATCAAGATCAACACTGTGGCCTTGCGAAACATCAACGAAGACGAGATCCCCGAAATAGTCGAATGGGCTCATCGTCAGGCCTTTGATGTCTCCCTGATTGAGACCATGCCATTGGGCGAAGGTGTGGCCGCTCGTGAAGACCACTACCTTTCGCTTCTTACAGTACGTGAGACGTTGGCTAAGCGCTGGAGCCTGGAGCCGTTGGTCTATTCGACTGGTGGACCTTCGCGGTACGTACGAATTGCCGAAACAGGCGGCCGATTGGGATTCATTTCACCGCTCAGCCACAATTTCTGCGGGACGTGCAATCGTGTGCGGGTTACCTGCACGGGTATGTTGTATACCTGTCTTGGATACGAGGCCGGGGTAGATCTGCGCGGTGCCCTGCGTGCAGAGCCGGATGGATCAGTGTTCCACGACGTATTGGATCAGGCATTGCGCCAAAAGCCTGAGCGCCATAATTTCGATGCAGAGCGCATTGACCAGCCCGCCACACAACGCACTATGTCTGTTACGGGAGGCTAGGCGTGGCGAAAGGAAAAATCCTGTTTTTCGGAAAGCTGTCGGATCTGGCGGGCGCCAACGAATGGCCTATGCCCGAATTCGATGGAGACTTGCCTGCAACCAGGTTTATTGCGCACATATGTCAAACGCGTCCTGACCTTGCCGCGGTGCTCTCCGAACAGCAAAATCGAATCTGTGTGAATCATGAGATTCATCCCGCAGCGGCAACACTCCGAATTTCAAGTGAGGATGAGGTCGCCTTCATCCCTCCAATGAGTGGGGGATGACTGCATGGCCTCAAGAAGGTGTTGTCAGGGCAAACATCTGGAGGCGACCAATCCTGGTGTTTAGCCTGAGGAAATGGCCAAGAACCCGTTTCGCTACTTTAAAGCCTCGCCTGAGATCATCCAGCTTGCGTGTTGATGTACGTCTGATTTCCGCTGTCGCTCCAAAATGTCGAGGACCTTGTCCACAAGCGAGGGAGGGATAGATGTCAGCTACGAAAGCCTGAGGCTCTGGGTTGATCGGTTCGGCACATTGTTCGCACACAAGATCTGGAGGCGGCGCTCAGAGTCGATGCGAAGAAGCCTCCAATGGCGGTGGCACCTGGACGACGTCTTCGTCGAGATTCGCGGCTTACACCACTACCTCTGGCGAGCCGTGGATCAGGAAAGCGAAGTCCTGGAATCGTTTGTCGCGAAGAAGCGCCATAAGGCTGCTGCGTTGAGGTTTCCTCAAAAAAGCAATGAAGCGACATGGGAATCCACGAATTATTGTGACTCGTAGATGGCCGTCTAATCGGGCCGCGATGAAGGTCATCGGAAGTGAGGCGCGCCAAGAAACTGGTCGCCATCTGATTAAACGCGCATAAATTTCACACCTATCCTTCCGCAGGCGAGAGCGGGCGATGTCCCGGCTCAGGCGGATGCGAAGTCTGCAGAAGTTCGTCTCAGTTTCTTCGTCAGTGCACAATCACTTCAACTTTGAAAGGCACGACAACACCAGAACCCTGTTCAAACAGAAACGAGACACCGCGCTTCGCGAGTGGCGCGACCTCCTTGTTGCCTAGCACCTGCTCGTCCGCGAATTGTGGAGACTGGTTCGCATTAGACTGACAGCATCCGCGCGAACATGCTGAGCGATGCGGCCGATTCTCATCTTGGCGGCGGTTCCGAGACTAAGCCTGGGGCTCGGACGGGCCCGCCGGTAGCCGGGCTAAGCCCCAAACCCATGGCGGCTGACGAAAGTATCGTAACGATTGCCGCCGTCAGCAGGGCTGCATAACCACCGATCTGGTCTAGAAGACCGGCGCTGCCCGCACCGAGCATCATGCCGAGCGCCATTGATCCCATCATTAAAGCATATGAGGTGGCCGCCACGTGCTCTTCACACACGCGCATGCCCAGTGTCACCATGCAGAGGTAAAACCCGGAAACGATCAGGGTGTAAAACAGGTACCAGCTTGAAAAAAACAAGTCGGTTGTCGAAGCGAGTGCCACAAAGATGAATATGGCGATGACACCGGCCACGATACCCGATGTCCAATATCCGAGTGTGGCTGGCCCGATTGTGTCGGTTACCCAGCCCCCAACCAACAATAAACCGGCACTGGAGATCAGATATCCAATCCCCGCCAAGGACGAATATCGCGTCTCTCCCCACTGCATTTCCTGGGCTGCGAATGCCGGCAGCGTCGCTTCGATTATACCTTGATGCATGCCGTAGAAAACGCAGAGACCAATGATCAAGAGCGGGTCACGCCGAAGCAAGACGCGGAACGTTTCGCGCAACACAGGCCACCAGGCGTCTGGTTTGGCATCGCGGCTCTGGACCGACGTCTGGCCCTCATTCCATGGAAAGAGTTTTTCACCCGGGCGTTCCCGGATCAGGATGGCGGCGAATGCGGGGATCGAGAACAGGCAGGCGGTTGCGATCATCGCAATCGGAAAGCTCTGATACTCAAGGAAATACCCAACCAATGCCGCGCCGCCAGCCATGCCCACAGACTTTCCGCCCAGCATGAAAGCATTGATCTTTCCGAGTTCATTCTTGGGAGTCAGGTCGATGATCATCGCGTCCAGCGCCACGTCCTGAACGGCCGTCATGGCCGACAAGACCGCGCCAAAAATGATGACCGTCGCCAGCTCACTCGGTAAAGGGCTCCGAATGGCGAAGGCGATGAGCGAAATGATCAAACAGGCCTGCGCGCCAACAAGCCATGCGCGCCGACGGCCCATCGGCAGAAAGGCATACCGGTCGACAACGGCGCCAATAAAAAACTTGAGACTCCAGGGTAATGAGATTGCTGCGATAAACGACCCGATCGCCCCAACGGGCTGTCCGTTCACGGCAAGCCAACTCGGAATTGCGACGAAGAATAACCCCTGGGCCAAGCCTTGCGCCAGATAAAGTAAAGTACCGGTCGCAAAGCGCAAACGTGCATTTTCGGTATAAGCTGGCAGCGTAGAGGTTCCGGCTTTTAGAGCGATATTCGCGTTATCCGTCATATCAAAGTGCCTCACTCAAACAGGGTTGTGGATAACCGGGAGCCAACCCTGCTTATCGCCTTTGCCGGAGACCTCTGTTGCCAGTAAAATTAGGGGGGGCATCCAGAAGTCTCCGGTCGACACAGCTATGCCAAGCCTCTCGGTCGGAGGTCCGATAAGCCATGCAGCACACTGTTTTTATTAATGTAATCCGAGTAAACTGTGCAGGGTCACGGCGACCACCGTCAAGCGATGCAAGCGTCAAAATAGTGTCAAATCGGTCGATAGATTATGTGACCATGACGGGTGCGGACCATACTGAGAAGCAAATACGACACCCCACATATCGAGGTTTGACCAGGAAACGGGGTGCCGTGAAAGAATTCCGCACTGTTAAATGCCGGCTTTATTTAAGGTCGATCTCATGCACGATGTAGCTGCCGGTGATTTCGCGCAATTCTGGATAGGTCTCAAGCGCCCGCTTTGAATCCGCATCAGCTTGCTCCTGGCCGAGCGCGTCCATGATTGCCTCATACTTCTCTTTCGATGGAGCCATATCGGCAAGACTGGCATACTTTGTGACAAGCAGCAGATTAAAATCACCGCTCTCAGGCGTAATGCTCGAATAGATGGAATAGTCCTCAATATAGCCGAGCTCTTTACTGATTTCCGCGCCCCGAACCCAGGTCGCCTTCAGACCCTCGAGATAGTGATCGCCCGCATTGGTCTTCACCTTGATAGTTCCGATTTCCCAGACCGCGTCGCTGATCTCATAATCAGTGAATGGCTCTAGTTGGGCCTGCGCAGGTGTGAGTCCGATTGAAAATGCGATCAGTAGCAAGCTGAAAATTCGTTTCATGGTTTCTCTCCGTAATTCCCTTTTTGGGTACGCGGAGGATGGTGCTCTTGTGCCAACACGGTCAATTCGAGGTGGCGTCAAAAAAGCGTTAATTCGCCTGGGACTTAGCGCGGGTCTGAGGGGATAAGATCCGGCCAACCATATTTTTCCCACGCCTCAACCATGCCAATGTCTTCAGCAAACGCCATGAAATCCGGGTGCTGAAGCGTACGGCCGATGGGGTCGATGTCGGTCCAGAGGCTCATCAGCCCCGGCATATTGGCAGGGTGAATCTGTTCACGATAGACCTTCATCACCAAGTCAGAATGCCCCATCCAGACCGCTGGCCAAGCGACGGTTTGATCGTAGGGGTCGAGCAAGGTTTGGTGCAGCATGTCAATCAGTTTGCAATAGGTCTGGCGGGCCTCTTCATTGCCGCTGCAAATGCCTTCCGCGGCGGTTTTCAAATAGAAATCGCGCGCTTCGTCTGAGATTTCGGCCGCGCCAGGTGGCGACATAATGAGTGTTCCGACATAACGCCGTGTCTCAAAATAAGTTTTGACAGCGGTTTCGTGATTGCCGGCAGCAGCTTGAGCGACCCCGAGATAGAAACCTGGAATCCCGAGATCTGCCATCCGTTGTCCTGCACGCATGGCCGCCTCAAGATCTCCAACATTTAAGTGTGCGACACAAAGCATGACATAGTTCCGGCCATAGACGGGATCCTGTTCAATCGCTGCTTCGATATAGGGCAAGGCCTCTCTTGTGCGTCCGAGATACAATAGGCTGGATCCCAGTCTCAGGGTCACATCGGCATTGTGGGGTTCCAGCCTATAGGCTTCCAATGCGTATTCCAGCGCCCCAGCGGGATTAAAGCACGTCCATTCATGGATACTGAGTATCGCGTAGGCATAGCCTTGATTGGGATCGAGATCCAAAGCGCGCCGCGCGCAAGATGCCGCTTTTTCTGATAGCGCAACGCGCTCGAGACAGGGCGTATAGACAGCGACATGAATGAACGCCTCGCCGAGGGCCGTCCAGCATTCAGCAAACTCCGAGTCAATCTCCAAGGCTTGCTCAAGCAGCTCGACAGCTTTTAGCAATCCCCCTTCCAGTGTTACCCGCTGGGTCAATGTTCGCCCCTGCAGATACAGCGCATAAGCCTCACGGCTGCGCGTCATCGTCCGTACCGGCCGCGAATTTCGCTCAAGACCCATGGCATGGCTTAAGCCCGCAATGGCATTTTCGCCGATTAACTTACGCTGGTCGAAAAAGTATGTTTCGGACTCAACGATCTGATCGAACCAAATCTGTTTGCCGGAAGCCCCCTCTATCAGTCGTATGGAGAGATTGACTGAACCTGTGGATCGATGGACCGCGCCTTCAATGAAGTGTGTCACGCCAAGCTTCTCGGCCATCTCTGGAAGCGTTAGTGCTGATCCAGCCACCGCCTCCACAGATGTTTGTCCGGCAAGCGCCAGTCCGTTCAATCCGCCAAGACGTGACGAGAGTTCCTCAACCGCCGCATCTGCGAGAAACAGATCGCCACCTACTTCGTCAATCTGCTTGAAGGGCAGGATTGCAAGTCCTCTACGCTGACGTAGTCGAGATATGCCACTCCAACCGTGCCAGGCTTGTTCTAGAGCTTCATGACGCTCGTCTAGCCCGCTCGCTCTCAGCGCCGACAACAGGCGCTGTGTGGAAATCCGAAGTCGGTTTTCGATCTGACCACGCTGGATTGCGAGCCATTGAGTCAGGTCGTCTCCCAAATCGAAATTCGCGAGCAGAGGCTTTCCGGATAGCTCAAGCAGAAGCTGTGTTGCAAGGACATCATCTCTCTCTTTCAAGGCTGTTTCCAGCGATTGAAGGTCAGTGTGGATCAAATGTGATTTGACCGCGAGCTGAGTGTTGGAGATCTCCAGAATTTCCCAACCCGAGCCTTGAAATTCGCGTTTGAGATCGTGCAGGCATTGTCGCAGACTGGCGCGCGCCTGAGGCTTGAAGCGGCCTGCCCATATTAGCTTGCTGACCAAGTCCCGGCTTAAGCTTTGCCCTGGATTTATACTCAGCATAGCGAGAATGGTACGCGCGCGCCGGTTGGAAATGTCGATTGGTATTTCGGATGGTGTTGCGACTTGAAATGAACCAAATAGCGAAACGTGGAGTTGGAACTCGAGGTCTTCAATTAGCGGCAATCCCCGTTCTCCCAATATTTTCGATTATGCAGAGCTTACCGACCGGGCCTTCTCCCAGCAACCAAAATGTCGTTTCCAATCATTCAACAACCGCTGAGGATGCGAAAGAGGACATTGGAACTCAAGTGTCATTGGCCCTTTGTTGTTGGCCGGCAATATAAACCCAATGACGTCTTCCAGCGTCATTCGCCCCGTAACATCAACGCGCCCAGCTGAGACAGGTACGGACAGGCCTCCGAACGGCGTATCTATTGGGAAGGAGTTCTGTACCAATTAGTGAAAATCACGCGCACCAGCCAAAACACCATCAGTGCCAGAACGGCGACAATCGGGGCGGTGAGGAAGAATGGTGTGCGCAGGACTTCCGGCAGTACGTCATTGTTACCGAGAAAGAAGATCGTCACGGCGATGAACAGAGACAGACACATCCGCCAGAGATGGCGCGCAATCCGATGCTTACCAGTACAGCCACCGCGCCGGATCACAGCAACATCATACGCCCCAAACAGCCCCGCGAGCGCGGCCAGGATGAAAAAGGCGGCGGAGGGAACATCGTCCTGTAACGGAGCCCCGCGGATTGTTTCGGTCAGGCCAATTCCGATTGCGAACGCGCCTGCAAGGAGAATGAAAAGACAATTCGCTAGCTCAAACCGCTCCGTTTTACCTTCGCGGCGTATCACGGTCGCCCAGCCACTCGAGAGCAAATAGAAGGCCATCACGCTCAGGAAAATAGTAAAGAGAATGGATCGCGAGACGCTGAAATAGAGGCCACTTGCGATCAGGAGGAGCATTGCGCCAAAGAACAGGTTTCCGGCCACCCTGTGCAGACGGAGCCCCTTTGCGACCGGCAATGCTCCCGCACCAGAGATGACGGCCAGTGTGCCCATCAACAGATGTGCCAACCCCATGAGTGGAAGTTGAGACATGTTGTTTCATCCTGATAATATCGGGCACTCAGGTCGCTGAGGGCATCAGCTCAGGTGACCTGCGGGCCAGCATCACGACACCCACACAAACAAATCAGACGATCTGGCTGAGCCCTGAAACGGCGTTGAGGGGTTCGAAATCTGGATAGATCGTCACGATTCCGGCAAGCCCGATGAAAACGCCGAACAGGTTCAACGCTCTTGGCAAACCGCGACGCCGCAGTCCGGCCAGGCTGGCCAGCGTGTTCCAGACGCCGCCGACAAACTCGGTGCCCCCGCCCAAAACATTCTGCACAATGCCAATAGCGAGCCAGACCGTTGCGGCGCGTTCGGTATCAGTTTCAGCAAGGCGCGTGACGCTGTCCGCGCCAAGGATGGAGAGCATGCCGCTGACCTTCTCGCCGGATAGGTTTCGTCAATGAGCAAGTCAGAACTGAAGCGTTTCATCGCAGCCCGGTTGACGGGTGCAGGAATGTTCGAAACAGGGATACCGGGTGTTCAGCTGTTTCGCATAACTGAGCCGGTGGGTTGCGCCCCGGTCATTTATGAACCTTGTATCATGGCAATCCTGAATGGCGCCAAAGAGGCCATCCTCGATGGAGACCGCCATGTCTATGACAGTCGTCAGCACATGTGCTGCTCCCTAAACCTTCCCGTCGAAGCCGGGGCGCCCAAGGCGTCGCCGAACGATCCGCTCGTCGGCGTCTATATCGCGCTCGATCCGCGCGTAATGACTGAGCGCACCATGGAAATAGAAAGTATTGGCGGTATCGACGCCATGTCGGCCGAAGGAGCTGTGGTTCGAGGTCTTTCGTTTGCGGGCTGGAGCCCTGATTTCACCGAAGCGATATTACGCTTGATTCAGTTGGTCGGCAGTCCATCAGACATTGCGATTTTCGGGAAAACCCGTCTCCGGGAAGTTTACTATGCAGTCTCTCTTCGTGGAGCGGGTAATTCTTCTTGTTCGGAATCAGGACAACGTGGCTTCAGTGGCATCGGCCCCCGTGGAAATCCTAATCAAATCCTAAGTCATTGGGCGGATATTCCAGTCCGGCTTTTGCAGAGGGCTAACTGAGCGTGGGTAGGGTTAACCCTACAGGCCGAGGATCCCCATGCAGCAATATATCAGTAAATCCAAAACGTCTTCCTGGGATGGCCCGATTGATGAGCTGGCAGAATCCATTCTGAGCCCGGATCGTCTGCAGCAATCGATCATCTTCTACAGTGCTCTTACAGCCCTCATCATCATGATGATCACGATCACGAGCCTTCTTGTGGTTGGTCAATACGAACTGAATATCGGAACCTTCATAGACGCTCTTACGGCGGCAGCGTTGATTGCATCTGCTTACTTCGCAGCCAGACGCAAGTTCATGTTGCTCCAGGGATTGCTGCTTTGTGTCAGTGTTCCGGCAAATTTGCTCGCCATGCTTGTATTGGACCATGAAGGCATATTTGTGGGAATGCTATTACTCAGCATCACGCCGATCATCTGGGGGCTCTTCACCACGATGAAGCTGAGCTTTGCCTACACTGCTTTCATCATCGGGTTCATCAACTGGTATATGGGACCAGCCGATCGGTTGGACGTAATTGTAGGCGGAGTAGACAATACGGCACTTACAGCTATCGGGCTGAGCCTGATTGCTATTGCGTGTTGTGTTGCGGCCGTACTGCCGAAACAATTCGGACACAATGTCTACACCACGCTGAAAGAGGTTCTACAGCGGGAGAATAGATATCGGGGGCGGTCTACTTCGTATGCCGAGATGTCTTCGGACTGGCATATTGAAGTCGATTCGACTGGCAAGATTGTCCATTATTTCGGCAAGGGCGACGCTCTCGGTCGTCGTTGGCGCGACGTGCTGATTGGATGGGAAAACGACGAGGCGGTGTTCACAGGAGCTATTCAGCGTCGTGAGCCGTTTTCGAGAATAAAGGGTGTTCTGCGAGCCGATGGCGTCAATTGCAGCGTTGAGGTTAGCGGGCGTCCGCTGTTCTCCGAGAATGAGGAATTTACCGGGTATCTGGGCGTGGCGCATGACATCAGTGTACGTGAGGAATTTGAGCAGAAGCTGAAGCAGCAGGCCACGACGGATCTTCTAACAGGCTTGGAGAACCGCCACGCATTCAATTCTCTGATCGAATCTTGCAAGAGAGATGATCGCCCTGCCTTGATGAGCGTCCTCTACATCGATTTGGACAAGTTCAAGGAATTGAATGACCGGCATGGTCATGCTGGCGGGGATGCGGCGTTGATCGCACTCGGGGGTCGGTTGAAACATCTCGCCGACAAAGACGATAGCATTCGCGTGTTCCGGATTGGGGGCGATGAGTTCTGTTGTGTTGTCGGCAGGGCGGTGAATCTTGATGATATCTCGGTCTTGGCAGACCGAATCAGATCCTTGGTATCAAAGCCAATCGCATATGATGGTCGCTTGATTGATGTAACAGCGTCCATTGGCGCGGCCATCGGCTTGCAGGGAGAATCCATTGCGGACGTGTTGGAACAGGCTGATGCGGCAGTATATGAAGCGAAGTCACAAGGCGGCGATTCCTGCGTTGTTCCAGACGCGAAAGTACGTCAACGCCTGGAGCGTCGCCTGTCCATTCACCGGGACCTCATGCCTGCAATAGATGAAGGCAAGATCGGATTGTACTACCAGCCGATTGTGCGGGTCTCAGATTGCCAGTTGGTTGGTGTCGAAGCGTTGGCGCGGTGGACCCACCCCAAGTACGGATCGATCAATCCGTCGGAATTCATCGAGATCGCTGAGGCAAGTCGGCATATTATTGCATTCGGCCAGTATGTGTTGCGTCAGGCATGCGAAGACGTTCTCGGGTGGATGTCGAAGAGCGGTGACAGCATTCGGTTGAGCGTCAATGTATCTCCCAATGAATTATTGTCCGATGGTTTTTCTGAATCGGTCGCTGAAATACTTCAAGAGACGGGGTTTCCCCCACACCTGCTGGAGCTCGAAATCACGGAGCGGGGCGTGCTGCGCAATATCGAAACTTCGTGCAAGGTGATTGAGGTTATCCGGGAAATGGGTGTCACGATCGCTTTGGATGATTTCGGGACCGGAAATTCTTCCCTCAGCCGTCTGGAGCATTTGCCGGTGGACCGGGTTAAGATCGACCGCTCATTCTTCGTTCGTGCGGAAGAAAGTGATCGCGCCCGGCAAATCCTCGGCATTCTGTCAGGCATGAGTCGGGTTCTGGATATCAAGGTGATTGCTGAAGGTGTGGAGACAGAAGAACAGTTCCGGTTCGTGAACCTGGCAGGCTTTGGTGAAGTACAAGGCTATTTGTTCGGTCGACCTGCGCCTATTTCACAACTGGGACTGGGTATCAAGTTAAGCGACCGCATGGGGCAATTGGCCTGAGTGCTCACGTGTTGCTGATCGCTTCTTCGATTTTTGGAAGCGTATGATGCGCCAGATCGCGGTTAAGTTCCGCCAGGATTGAAACCGATCCTGAATCTGTCAGCATCGGACGCAACTTCCCGAGTGAGCGAGGATCTGCTGCGACGACAAGGCTGGCAGGAGTTGACTGGCCTATTTCTTTCAGGGCCATCTCGGCGACGGTCGACAGAAAGCGTTCTTCTGCAATGTCGTGCCAGTCAGTCTGTTCTGTTGCGGCATGTGCGCCAGAAGGTGTCTTGAAGCGCCCGGCCCGATCACTTGACTGATCTCGATTCGGCGGATTGTCGTCCGTTAGAGCCTCGACAATTCTCAAATCCAGCAAATCGGCATCGCCCTTGTTTTCCAAAAGCAGGGCTTTTGAGCCATCGCACACAAGGACGAACGCTCCGGTTGGCAAATGCATAATCGAGTCTCCCATATGACGCATACAGAGTGCAGATTTATTCGTTTCGCAGTTTGACAACTATCAACCTGACCTCTTTCATGGAGACAGGACTATTGATGTCCAAGGCGGATCGAGGCGGCAACAGTGTCCAGAGTCATTCCGAGTTTTTGCTGATCGCGGCCCGCGCATCTGTTGTGATAAAGCAATCAGCATAATCCCTGCAAACGGGCTCTGGTGACAGTCGGATCGTCGCGACAGCTTCATATTCTCGCTTGGGCTTGGAGTGCCACGGGCTGTCGAGTTCATAGACACCGAAATAGTAAGGGAACAGGGCATCCGCAGATTGATGATAGGTGCAAGTCGTGTCGGGGGCTGTTCTGAGCGTTGTTGTGCAGGCGGTCTCCCGACCGACAATCGTGAAGCTTCCAGCGGATTCCTCTTCAGCGATCTCGACCATACGGTGAAACAGGCTCGCTTCTACCTCGTCTCGGCTTGTCTCTGAATTCCCCCTGAAGCCTACGCGGATCAGCCCATCGCCAACGTTTTCACTCGTATAGCCGTGGAGTTCAGTTGCAGGCTGGTAAGGAGTCGGCGCCGTCGCGCAACCTGTTAGCAGGGCTATGGCCAACAACGCGATGGATGCGACGGGCGAGGGATTGAGATTGGCCATAATTCGATTGCCTCCACTGATACGGACAAGATGATGGACCTTAACCAAACGCCAGCGCCCTTTATTGATGCTTATCAACTGTTGAAACAACTTCGTCCTTATCGGATACGCCGCATGGCAAGCCGCATCTGCTTTTCCACTTCGAGCAAACCAAACACCGCAATCCCGGTACCGACTACGATGGAAGCGTAAAAGGGAGAAAGCGAGACGGTGCCAAATATACTCTGCGCAGCTGGAAGGTAGGTCGCCATCAGTTGACCGACCATGACAATCAAGAGTGCCACCCATACAGAGGGTGTGCCCTTCAGCCCGTCCAGTGTGCTGGACGCTCCATGTAGATAGCGAACGAAAAACAGATAGGCGATCTGGAGAACAACAAGCGTGTTGAACGCAACCGTCCGGGCCAGCTCAATGGAGGCGGACTGATCTAGCGTATAGGTGAAGACTGCGAAGACGGCAGCCGCGAAAAGGATAGTTGCAACGACGATGTCTGCGAGCAATCCACCGTCGAGCAAGGTCGCATCGCGCTTGCGAGGGGGCTGTTGCATACTTCTGGGCTCAAGAGGCTCCAGGGCGAGTGCGAAACCAAGGGTCATTTCCGTGATCAGATTGATCCACAATATCTGGATTGCTGTCACTGGAAGCGTCGTGCCGAACAGAAGTGCCAGAATTACGACACTGGATTCCCCGCCACCGGTGGGGAGAGTCCAGCGGATCAGTTTTCGAATATTGTCGTAGATCCGGCGCCCCTCAGTGACGGCGGCAGCGATCGAGGCAAAATTGTCGTCTGCGAGGACGACTGCGGCAGCCTCCTTCGCGGCTCCGCTACCCTTGACGCCCATTGCTACGCCTACATCGGCACGTTTCAGGGCAGGCGCGTCATTCACGCCGTCTCCGGTCATCGCCACGATCATGTTTTGGCTCTGCAGGGCCTGCACCAGGCGCAGTTTGTGTTCAGGGCTCGTGCGCGCGAAGACATTGGTCTCCAGCGCCGCGTGGACAAGGTCGACATCATCCATCGCGTCCAGATCACGACCTTCCAGGACGTGACCCGGGTGAGGAAGTCCGATTTCCTTTGCGATGGCAGCCGCGGTGCCGGCATGGTCGCCAGTGATCATTTTCACCTGGATTCCAGCAGCATGACACTCAGCGATAGCATCCACAGCCTCGGCGCGAGGGGGGTCTTTCAGACCCACGACACCCAGAAAAACCAAAGCGCCTTTCAGCGCTTCCGGGGTCAATGCCTGGTCCGGCTTGGCCTCTGCTGAGGCCAATGCAAGTACTCGCTGTCCCTGCGCAGCCAATTCAGCGGTAATCGCCGTGATTTCTTCACGGTCGATGGGAACCGGTGTTCCATCTGCACCGATCATGTGCGTGCAAAGCGCCGAGATATCCTCTGGAGCACCTTTTGCGTGGATTCGTGCGCCAGCCGGCCCCGAATTCTTGGTAGCCATGAAGCGGTGGCGAGAATCGAAGGGCAGGACAGCCTGACGGGGAGTGTCGCGTCGCACATCCTCGGCATTTCCCAGGACCTTTCCGGCGAAGGCAAGAAGTGCACCCTCCATGGGGTCTCCACTGACGATCCAGACGTCTCCCTCCTTTGCCAGACTGGAATCGTTGCAGCGCGCCGCTGTTTCCGCGAGTAGCTCAAATACAGGACGGATGGTCTCCGACGGCGATGGCGTAATATCCCCGCTTGGCGTGTATCCATCTCCTGTCACATCGAATGCCTGTGATGCGATGATGAGTGCTGAGACCGTCATTTCATTGTGAGTTAATGTGCCGGTCTTGTCCGTGCAGATGACGGAGACAGCGCCCAGGGTTTCGATAGCAGGCAGACGTCGAATGATTGCATTCTTTCCAGCCATTGCCCGAACACCTATCGCCATGGTGATGGTCAGGACTGCTGGCAGGCCTTCCGGAATGGCTGCAACCGACAAGCCAACCACGGACATGAAGGTTTCGGAAAAGTCGGCATGTCTGATGAACACGCCATATGAGAGCAAGGCTGAGCCAATCAGCAGGATCAGAATGGTCAACCATTTGGCGAAGGCATTCATCTGGCGCAGCAATGGCGTCTGCAGCTCGTCCACAGACGACAGCATGCTGCTGATCCGGCCGATCTCCGTATTGACGCCTGTTGCGGTGACCAATCCCTGAGCCTGCCCAGCAGTGACAATAGTGCCACTGAATGCAGAACTCGAACGGTCGCCCAGGACCGCATCGGTGCGCGACGGTTCCACGGACTTTTCGACAGGTACAGATTCTCCAGTCAGGATTGCTTCCTGAATTTTCAGGCCGCTGGATTCTATCAGTCGAAGGTCTGCCGGAATTCGATCTCCAGCCTCAACGAGCACGATATCCCCCGGAACCAGGGTTTCGGCGTCGACCGTCACCCTGTCTCCATCTCGCAGCACGGCAGCGTGAGGTGAGAGTAGGGTAGCGATCGCTTCCATGGCGGATTCAGCGCGGCCTTCCTGAATGAAGCCGATGACACCATTGGCCATCACTACGAACAGGATCACGGCAGTGTCGATGGGATGGCCTAACCACCATGTGACGGCTGCAGAGGCGATCAGCACATAGATCAAAGCATTGTGAAAGTGACGCAGAAACCGGAGCAGAAGCGGCGTCCTGCGTCCGCGGGGCGTCCTGTTTAATCCGTATTCACTCAAACGGGTTGCCGCTTCAGCTTGTGTCAGTCCCAGCCGGGAGGATGAGAGGCGTTCCAAAGCCGCTTCCGTCGGTTCTGCATGAGCAGGCACTGGCATCTCATTAGGCGTTGGCCGATGATCATGCATGGGCGTGCTCCGGGATCCTGTGTCGGGATGCTGGATGGATACATGATTGCGTGTGGTTCGCGTCTCCGTAGAATTACGGATGGAGACGTTGTGGTTCCGGTTCAATATAGGGCCTCGTGTTCGTGAGACGTGTGGTCTCGCTATCCCCTTGAGAGGATTACGCCCATGACGTTCAAGACGATCTTCGCTCCGCTCGCTTTTGAAGAAACAGCAAAACTGGTGTCAGAGACTGCCTTGTTGCTCGCCGGTGCGTTCAAGGGGCATGTGATGGCTCAACATGTGCGTCCGCGTTTTGCAGGCTATCCGCCCATGGAATTCTACCCGGCGTCAGCCTCAGCGACCGTGATGGCAATGGAGGGGCATGATGAAGCCGCGGGCCACTATGCCCGCGCGTTGCGAGCGAAGTTCGAAGGTCTCTGCGCTGCTTCGGACGCCCATGTCGTGCCGGTACCGGAGGCGTTGAAACAAAACGGTGTGACCGCTTCGTGGACAGAAGAAGTTGGACAATTCCCGCTCAATTACGGTCTTTCGGCACGTGCGGCAGACCTTGTCGTCATGGCAATTCCCGATGCCAAGGGGGCGCATCCGGAGCGTGAGCTGTTTGAAGCCGTGTTGATGCAATCGGGTGCGCCAGTTTTCCTTACGCTGCGTTCTGGCCTGAGCGCCGTACCGCGCCGACCGCTGGTCGCATGGGATGGCAGCCTGCAGGCATCCAGAGTCGTCCGTGCGGCTCTTCCCCTACTATTGCAAAGTGACGAGACGACATTGCTGACGATTGGGGAAACGGACGCAGCCACGCCGAGCCTTGAGCAGGCAAAGCTGTGGCTCGAGCGGGCAGGGGTCTTGGTCACGAGCCGTCACGTGGAGTGGCCGGAGCGGCCAATCGCGGAACGAATTCTCAATCAATGCGAAGCGAGCAACAGCGATGTTGTCTTGATGGGCGGTTACTCTCATTCCCGGTTGCGTGAATCCATCTTGGGCGGCGTGACCTTGCACATGATCCAGCATTCAGACTTGCCAATCTTGATGGTTCATTAGGGGGGCGTGGATGAACGTGTTGACGCCCGCACCGGCATCGTATGCAGATACCGATACGGGCGTGCTTCTGTCTGCCCGGGGGCTGACCAAGGTCTATGACACGGGTGAGGTCAAAGTTCAGGCGTTGCGCGGGGTTGATCTGGACGTTCGGCGCGGCGAATTGTTGGTCATGCTGGGAGCGTCCGGCAGCGGAAAGTCCACCTTGCTCAACATTCTAGGGGGACTTGATCGCCCGACCGAGGGGGATGTCCAGTTCGAAGGCAAGTCACTTACCCGGAGGTCGGACGCGGGATTGACCCGGTACCGCCGGCACCATGTTGGCTTTATCTTCCAATTCTACAATCTCGTACCCAGCCTGACAGCGCGTGAGAATGTGGCGCTGGTGACAGAAATTGCACGCGATCCCATACCCCCTGAAGACGCCCTTGCCATGGTTGGGCTGAGTGCGCGCCTGGATCATTTCCCAGCTGAACTGTCCGGGGGCGAACAACAGCGCGTGGCCGTTGCACGAGCGATCGCAAAGCGACCCGCATTGCTCTTTTGCGATGAGCCAACCGGTGCCCTCGATAGTAAGACCGGCATCCAGGTTCTGGAAGCGCTTGACCATGTAAACAGTGAACTCGGCGCGACAACGGTCGTCATCACGCACAATGTCGGTATCTCCGAAATGTCGGACCGCACAATTCGGCTGTCTGATGGGCGCATTGTGGATGTTGAAGAAGTCGGCAGGGCAAAAAAACCGGCTGATTTGTCATGGTAGGATGGATATCAGCGCTGGACCGCAAATTGTTGCGGGATCTGTTGCATATGCGCGGTCAGGGGCTGGCGGTGGGCGCGATTGTGGCGTGCGGCGTAGCGATCATGGTGATGGCGCTAGGTGCGATATCGTCTCTCGAGTTGAGCCGCGATACTTATTACGACCGGTTTCGATTTGCGGACGTCTTCTCGAATGCGAAGCGCGCGCCCGAGCGACTCGCAAATGAAATCTCGGAGATTGATGGCGTCCGAACCATCGAAACACGCATTTCTCGCCTTGTAACACTGGACATTGAAGGCATGCGCGAGCCAGCGAACGCTCAATTGGTGTCGGTGCCTGAGAACGGAGAACCAAGACTGAACGGCGTCCTGCTGTATTCCGGACGCTTCCCCGATCCCAGCCGCCCGGACGAGGCAGTGGTTTCCAAGGCGTTCGTAGATGCGCACGGGTTTACGCTGGGCAGCCGTGTACGCGCCATCATCAATGGACGTGCGCGTGACCTGGAGATTGTCGGGGTTGGGGATTCCCCAGAGCATGTCTACATGCTGGGCCCGAGCGGTCTGCTACCTGATGAAAAACGTTTCGCTATCTTCTGGCTAAGCCGTAGGGCACTTGAAGCGGCCTTTGATCTGGATGGGGCGTTCAACAGTGTGAGCGTCTCTCTCAGTCCCGGAGCCAACCCACAAGGGGTGATCGACTCGCTGGACAAATTGTTGGAGCCATACGGCACTGGCGGGGCTTATGGCGCGGAAGATCAATTGTCTAATGCGTTCATCGAAAGCGAGATGCAGCAACTGGCATCGATCGCTGCGATCATACCGCCAATATTCCTGATTGTGTCAGCCATGCTGATAAATGCGATTCTGGCGCGACTGATCGCGACGGAGCGCCAGCAGATTGGTTTGCTGAAAGCTTTCGGTTTCGATGAGTGGGAAATCGCCTGGCACTATGTGAAGATGGCGTTGGGCATGGTGACCGGCGGTATCCTGGTTGGTTTTGTCCTTGGTGCAGCATTGGCGCGCTTGATGACCAATCTCTATACGGATAGCTTCCGGTTTCCCGATATGATTTTCCGGCTGGATCCGTCGGCATTTGTGATCGGTGGGGGGGCTGCAACCCTTGCAGCGATATTTGGCGCAGTCGGGTCCGCGCGATCTGCAGCGAAGCTAGCGCCAGCCGAGGCAATGTCTGCTGCGCCGCCAACCGTTTATGGAAAAGGACCGGTTCAGCGTGCGTTCGCACACATACATTTTGATGAGCCAACCCGTATGATACTAAGGCATGTCACGCGGTGGCCCGTGCGTGCAGGCGTGACCGTCATAGGCGTTGCGGCGGCGCAAGCCTTGCTGGTGGGGACTTTGTTTGCGTTCGATTCAATTGACGAAATGATGGAGCAGCACTTTCACCGCACGGATGCATATGACGTCGCAATCAACTTTGTCGAACCGACAAATATTGGCGCTGTGCGAGAAATAGAGCGAATCCCGGGTGTGCTTTCGGTGCAGCCTAATCGGGACATCTCTATCCGCGTGAGGCATGGCCAGTTGGACGAACGGGTGAGGTTGGTGGGTGTGGAGCCTGACGGCCGGCTGCGGCGGCTGCTGGATGATCAGGATAAATTCCTGGGTGTTCCGGATCGAGGATTGGCTGTGTCTTCGCAGCTGGCAGGAATGATCAATGTCGGGCGCGGTGATCGGGTCAGTCTGGAAGTGCTTGAAGGGGAAAGGCCGACGCTGGATGTGTCCGTTACGGCCATTGTGAATGAAGCCATGGGATGGCCAGCATTCATGGATGTGGATTCGCTAGAGCGCGCCTTGGGTGAAAGCAATGTCGTCAGCGGTGTTTATGCCATGATTGATCCTGACAGGGAGGCAGTCTTCAGCGCTGCGGTTCTGGAGCGCCCCGGGATTGCCAGCGTCTCTCTCCAGCGCGCTTCGATTGAGAGTTTCAATGACTCAATGGAAGAGAACATCAATATCATGATGACAATCTACGCTTTGATTGGCGGTGCGATTGCCGCGGCGGTCGTTTACAATGCTGCGCGTATCGGCCTGACTGAGCGAGGTCGCGAGTTGGCCAGCCTGCGTGTGCTCGGATTTTCGGAAGGCGAGGTATCGTACATCCTGATTGGAGAATTGGCCTTGCTGGTTTTCCTGGCTCTGCCGCTGGGCGGGGCGATGGGAATGGGGCTCGCCTATCTCGTGGCGACATCAATGGCGACTGAATTATTCCGAGTACCCATTACAGTCGCCCCCTCCACGCACGGGCTGGCCGCTTCCATTGTGATCGTGTCATCGATCGCCGCTGCTCTATTCGTGCGCCAGCGCGTGAAATCGCTCGACCTTATCGCCGTTTTGAAAACCCGGGAGTGACCTCATGGCCCTTCGCAATCGTCTTCTGTTTTGGGCTGTCATCGCCATAATTGTGCTGGCGCTGGCGGTCTGGGCATTCTCACCCCGCGCCATCGACGTAGATATCGTGAAAGCAAGCAGTAGGTCGATGACCGTTTCCGTAAATGAGGAAGGCAAGACGCGCATTCATGATGTCTTTGAAATCTCCGCGCCCGTCTCAGGGCAATTGGAGCGGATCAGCCTCGAAGCAGGCGATTGCGTATATCAAGGGGAGACAATCGTCGCAGGCATCCGTCCCGTGGCTGCGCCTGTGCTGGACAGTCGATCCCAAAAGCAATTGTCGGCAGTTGCCGATGCTGCCGCTGCTGCTGTGACGGCGTCCAAGGCGGAACTCGACCGGGTTCGGTCCGAACTGAACCATGCCACCACGGATGCCAATCGCTATCGGCTGCTGGCGCCAGGTGGAGCAATATCGCGCCAGATGCTGGAGCGGGCCGAAGCGGAAGAGACGACGCTGCAGGCGGCTGCTCGGGCTGCGGAAGCTGCACTTGCCATGCGCCGGCAGGAACTGGCAGCCGCCCGCGCTGCGCTTCGCCCGAGCAGTGAGGATGAGGGCGGAGAACTGATCGATGTCATCGCACCTATCGATGGGGTTTTGCTGCGGCGCCTTCGCCAGAGCGAGGGGCCGGTGGCACAGGGCGCACCTCTTGTGGAAGTTGGGGATCCTGAGGAGATCGAGATCGTGGCGGATCTGTTGTCTGAGGATGCGGTGCGCATTTCACCCGGAGATCCTGTGATCATCTCGGATTGGGGTGGTCCCGTCCTGCAAGGCAAGGTTCGGCAAATTGAGCCTTTTGCCTTCACAAAAATATCCGCACTCGGGATTGAGGAGCAGCGCGTGAATGTTGTCGTGGACTTGCTGCAAGGCCAGCCTGCGGACCGGCTGGGTCATGGATACAGGGTGGACGTAGCTGTCCAGATCTGGTCGCAGGACAATGTTCTCACTATTCCAATAACCGCATTGTTCAAGCAGGATCGCAACTGGTCCGTCTATCGCATCGAAAACGGTCGCGCCCGCTTGCGTCAAGTAACGATCGGGCATTTGAATGGCCAGGAGGCAGAGATCCTGTTGGGTCTTGAAGAGGGAGATTTGCTGGTAGAGCACCCTTCGAGCCGGATTGTCGACAAGGTGTTGGTGCGCGCACGTGAAGCTCCACAGCCGACTTCCGAGGCGCAGGACGGTTCAGAGTCAGCAGCAGTGCAGCTATCGGCTACTTGGGACAATACTGTAGGTGGCTGCGATTTTCTGATCCGCTAGAGAAGAGAGGCACATTCGCGCGCAATGATGCGCTCTTCATCCGCGACAACGCGCACCACCGGCACCGACGCCCCCTTGGGAGACAGAACTTCTGCATTCGCTTCGTTCGCGGCGTCGTCAAGAGTTGGACCTAGCCAATCGAGGTGTTGAATAATTCGTGAGCGGATTGCTGGTGCGTTCTCGCCGACTCCGCCCGAGAATACAATTGCGTCAAACCCTTTCATATCTACGGCAAGTGAGCCGCATTGGCTGGCGATCCTGTAGCAATATAGATCGATAGCTTCTTTCGCCTCTTGGGCAGGGCTTTCCAGAAGCGTTTTGGTATCTCCTGATATGCCAGAGACGCCAAGTAGGCCAGACTTCGTGTAAAGCAGGTCGGAAACCTCTTCGACTGGCATAGCACGATCCTTGATCAGGTGCAGGACCACGCCCGGATCCAGATCCCCGCAGCGAGTCGCCATGGGCAAGCCATCAAGTGCAGTCAGGCCCATGGATGTGGCGATGCTTTTCCCGTCAATCATGGCGCAGGCGCTCGCGCCGCTGCCCAGATGCAAGGCAAGCACACGGTTTGGACGCGCGCCCAGAACCTCACCAAGAGTTTCTGCGATGTGCGCATATGACAATCCATGAAATCCGAAGCGCAATATGCCTTGCTCGCTTAGCGCACGGGGCAGGGCGTAGAGTTCGGCAATGTGCGGCATGGTCCTGTGGAACGCCGTATCGAATGACAAGGTTTGACGGATCTCGGGCAGGGCATTTGCAACGGCTTGCACGCCCGCGAGATTATGCGGTTGGTGCGCTGGCGCGAAGACTGCGAGGGCCTGTAAGCGCTCAATGGTCTTGTCGCTAACGGCGACCGGGCCCTCAAACAGGGTGCCGCCATGCACGATCCTGTGTCCTATACCGGAAAGGGTCACGCCCGCCTCCGGCCCGGTTAGCCAGGTCGCAAGCGCGGTGATCAAATGCTTTGGATCAGATATGCTGGCTATGACGCTCTGAAGCGGCTTCACTTTTTCCGGGTCTGATACGTCTAAGCGTCGCGCGCCGGAAAGATTGCGCACAGCGCCGCGAAAGAGGCATTCTCCCAACTCGCCGACAGCGTCGATTTCGAAAATCGAGAATTTGAGGCTGGAAGAACCCACATTGAATGTTGCGACAGCGCGGCGCGTCATGGCTGGTCTCGCTGCCAGTGCGCCACGGCTGACGCAAAGGCGCATGAAGCCAGTCGCTCCTCGGCGCTGTCGGCGCGGCTGGTCAGAATAATCGGAACACTGGCACCCAGAACAATTCCAGCCGCTGATGCGCCGGCTAGATAGTCCAGCTGTTTGGCCAACATGTTTCCAGCCTCGATGGCGGGAACGATCAGAATATCTGCATCCCCGGCGACCGGAGACTTCAGGCCTTTGGTTGCGACCGATTCAGGTGAGACAGCCAGATCAAATGCAAGGGGGCCGTCCACGACGCCGCCCTTGATCTGACCTCGGTCCGCCATCTTGCACAGGGCGGCTGCATCCAGGGTGGACGGTATGATCGGGTCCACCTCTTCGGTTGCAGACAGGATGGCGACTTTTGGCGGATCGATGTCGATGGCACGGGCCGCGTCAATTGCGTTTTGCGTTATCCAGCGTTTCGAGGTGAGGTCAGGCGCAATGTTGAGGGCGCCATCACTGATCAGCAACGGTTTGTGATAACCGGCGGTGGAGAGCAGGAACACATGGCTCATGCGCCGGTCAGTGCGCAAGCCACCGGCGCGTTTGACGATTTCAGCCATCATTTCATTTGTGTGGAGCGCGCCTTTCATGAGGGCATCTGCATTGCCTTCATGGATAAGCTCTACGGATCTTGCCGCGGCTGCGTGGCTGTAGGGTGCTTCAATTTGCACAAGGCCAGAAATGTCGAGACCGGCCAATTCCGCTGCTGCAGACATTTTTGCAATCGGTCCCACCAGGATGGGCGTCATGATACCAGCCTGCGCCGCGTCCAAAGCACCTTTGAGGCTGGAGGCATCTACAGGATGTATAACCGCAACGCGTAATGTCGGGCCGGGTTGAGCCGCGGCTTTCGCAATGAGCCAATCGAACTTGCCATCCATGTCGCTGGTCACGACCCTGACCGGGTTCTGGCGGGATATCGAATTGTACTTGTCATGCGATCACTCTCTCCGGAATACCGTTTCGCATACTCAATCCTGACGGAGACATTTGGGCAAGCCCGTAGAAGTACGTGAATTCAGGAGTAATGCGTATTTCGCGGCGAGATAGACTGCGGTTGTATGGTAAAAGACAGAACTCTAACCCCAACATTTCAACACATATCGGAGAGATGCCATGGCCCAGACTAAATCCACAACCCAGAAAGCGGCAGCGAGTCAAAAATCAAGTTCGCAAGTTGGCACAAACGGGACAGGGTTCATTCCCAACAGCGCGATACCGATCCCGGTGACCGACACAATGCAATTTGGTGCCGTCAGCATGAAGCACTTCATGGAAGCAAGTCAGGATATGGCGAAGTTCTACAACAGGCGCCTGCGGAAGGACATTTCTTTCATGAGTGAACTTGGCACTTGTAAATCGCCACAACAGGGCGCCGCAGTTTGGTTCCGCGCAGCCAGCGAAGCAGCGCATGACTATGTCGACCAGTTCGACCGCTTCGTCGCGATTACACTGGATAGTTCATCCTTTGAATAGCGTTAAGGCGCGCACAGCTTAACCTGTAGTCGGAGGTGAAAAATTTGCCTCCGGACGTATTAGTGTTCCGCGAGTACAAGATCACTCGCCGAAATTTCCTGCTTGGAAAGTCACCGCGCCATACGCCGTACGGGGATCAATGGGTTGTAAAGAGGACTGACTTACAGGGCCAGTCCGTGTGGTCTGCTATCAGCTTCATCATTCTGGCCGGCCAGGCGTTTGAGATATTGACGGTTTCTTAGGCGAAAGCGATCAGCCCGAGGCATGTCGATGACGCCAGTTTGCTTGAACTGGTTGAGCATGCGGCTGACGGTTTCAATTGTCAGGCCCAGATGATCGGCGATGTCACACCGGCTCATTCGAATAGGTGTGTAGCCATCGGCTTTGGGTGCAAAGCGTGAATCAAGGAAAAGCACGAAATCTGCTACCCGCTCCTTCGCACAGCGACAGGCTAGCAATGTGGCCTGACGGCGCGCGTCTGCGGACGCCTTGTCTATCTCGCGAAACACCGTCTGTCGAAATTGCGCGTCTTGCAGAAGGCATCGCTCAAAAGCTTCACGGCTCACATAGTTTGTTTCCACGCGGCTTAGCGCTTCTGCACTTGTCGGACTGGTGGCGCACAAACACAGAGAGACATATTCACCTGGGCCGGAAAATGCTTCGATCTGGCGATGTCCATCCGCCGTGACTCGGTAAACGGTCACGGTACCCGATACAATCTTGTGGATGCCTCGCTCAATATCGCCTTGATGGAAAAGATGAGTCCCGGGGGCGTACACTTGTCGTGCGCTAGCTAAGCTCGCATGTGCTTCAGGAACTGCTGCAAACCGTGCCATGCCATTCTCCTAACTTTGATCCATCAAAGAAGAGTGGTGCAAAGCGGTGGCGCGGACACTCCGGAAGAATACGCATATCGGAATAAGTGGGGCACGAGAAAACAAGCCGGCGTGCGCTGCTTGTTGAATGACGTGCTCATGAGACGGTTATCTATGCGATTAGACCCGACTGGATCGCCTTGACGACCACTTCGGTGCGATTGCGTGCTTCCAGTTTCAAGGCCAACGACCGCAAGTGTAGCTTTACTGTTGTTTCCTGAATGTCGAGCAACCGGGCGATCTGTTTGTTGGATTCCCCTCGCTGCAGGCAGAACAGCACTTCGCGTTCACGTGGGGTGAGACTTGAGCCGTCTGCTCCCTGACTCTTGTCGGTCTGGGTGGGACTGAAAACCTGTCCTGCCAGAATAAGACGGACCGCGGCGACCAAGCCGTCGCCCGGCATGGTCTTGGGGATAAAGCCCCGGGCGCCACTTTCCAATAGAGCAGTTATCTCCATCTGCCCTGCAACACCTGACAGGATCGCAATCGGTTGATCGGAAAACATGGCAATAAGCTCTTTGACGTCTTGAACACCCGTGATGCCCGGCATCCGCAGGTCCAGCAAAGCGAGATCATAGCGATCGCCATTCTGAAGAGCGGTCCTGACGACATCGCCATCGCGCATGATCGTAATCTTCGCGTCGGGCAATTCGTGCACCAGCAGTGACCGGACGGCGTCCAGCACGAGATCATGATCATCGGCAATTAGAAGGTGCATGCTGTAAATCCGATTCACTCGTTCGCTGACAATGGTGGATGTGCCGGCGCAGTTTTGCCAATCTTGTGCAGGGTTGCCCATAATTTTTCACGAGACAGTGGTTTGGCAATGGTCGCGGCCAGACCGGCTGGCAGGGGGGATGCGAGAGCGCCGGAACTCATTACGACGGGGATGTCCGCCCGGACATCCAGCAATTCGAGAACCAGCTCATCACCGCTCATTTGTGGCATGCGACGGTCTGTTACAATCAACTCGAAGGCCCAGGGTGCAACTTTGAAGACGCCAAGTGCGGCGACCGGATTTGTAAAACCCACAGCATCCCAACCGAATTCTCTCAACAGGGTAACGACAAGGTCCACTTGAAATTGATCATCGTCTATGACCAGTGCGCCTTGAGCGCCCGTACTTGGCTTATCGGGGTCGTTGATGGAATTGGGAAACGTTCTGGGCGCGCGTGCATCCAGCAAGGGCAAGTCGATCGCGACCATCGTCCCTTCGCCGGGGCGGCTGAAAGCGCGCATTCGGCCCATCTGACCCTGTAACAGGGCATCAACCGTAACCAGTCCAAGCCCGCGCCCGGTACCTTTGGTCGACTGAAATGGCAAAAAAGCTGTATCAAGAGCTTTTTGAGACATGCCGACTCCGTCGTCGCGCACGATCAGGCGCGCCGCCGGGAATGACTGGCAGTCTCCACGGTTGCAAATTGCGGATGGGTGAAAGTCAGGTTCCACCGTACTGTCTTCATCGATCTGCTCCAGGGAGAGGTAGACGCTCCCATTCTCGTTGATGGCCTCGCGTGCATTCTTGACAAGATTGAAGACCATCCGGGAAAACAGGGTCGGATCGGTTTCGCAGATGAGCTTGCTTGTGGTCACCAGGGTTTCGAAGCCCTGCGTTGCCAGGAACTGGTTGCTGTTGAGTTCGCTGACATCCCGAACGAGGTCGTTCAGGGAACAGACTTTTTGCTCTGGTTCGGTATCGAAATGCATCAAGTCTTCGACCAGATCATTGGCCTGATTACAGGATTGGAGAATGCGCTCTATCAACAATTCGAAGATGTCGGCCTGTCCGTCATCAGCCAGCAATTGTGCAGAGGCGTTTATGATGGCCAGTATGTTTGCGAAGTCGTGCCCAACTGATTTCGCCATACGGCCGAGAGCATCGCGGCGTTCTGCGTCGAGCAGCATTTCGTGCAATTGTTCTCGTTGGGCTTCGCGGCGTCGAATGATGCCCACATCGCGTGTGGAGCAGAGGATGCCTCCATCCGCGATCGCTGTCAGCGACAGATCCTGATGTACTTTTGATCCATCATTGGCAATGCCGGCGACTTCGCCGCGCCAATACCCGTTTTGCTGGAAGAGAGGAAAGATGTCGCGTTCAAATCGGCGCAACGTGTCCTTGGCGTACAAAATCGTCCAGGGTCGTCCGATACACTCACCGGCGTAGGCGTACCCAAACATACTGGCATGGGTCGGATTCATGTAGGTGAAAACGCCATCCTTGTTGGTGATGGCGACACCGTCAGCAGACACATCAATCGCGGTCGACAAGTGTTTGACTTGGAGGGCTTCCTCACGGAGTTGCTCGGTGATTTCATAAAGTTCAGCGGATCGAACTTCCAGCAGGTTTTCCGCAGCCGTGCGTGCAGCAGACTCTCTCTCGAGCTTCCGTTTTAGCCGTGCGAGATTTTCATCACTTTCGC
>NZ_DEXB01000009.1:0-19034 GCF_002366485.1 Hyphomonas sp. UBA3195 | reverse complement strand
TCCCCGAAATAGCGGCGCACGGCAGCGCGGCGGCATTCATCGCCATCAAAGAAGGCAAACAGCTGGCGGGTCTTGGTGATCTGCACCCGCTTGACCGCTTCGGGCGCGTCCCCCTCATAGGTCCAGCTGAGCGAGCGGCGCATGTCGGCGGGGCCGTAGAGGGCGACACCCTCGGCGGGCTCTCCATCGCGGCCCGCACGGCCGACTTCCTGCCAGTAGGCTTCCATCGTCTTGGGCGGATCAGCATGGATGACAAAGCGCACATCCGGCTTGTCGACCCCCATGCCGAAGGCGACGGTGGCGCACATGACGAGGCCATCTTCCAGCAGGAAACGCCGCTGGCGCTCGGCCCGCACATCGGCATCGAGCCCAGCATGATAGGCGAGCGCCGTGATGCCCGCGCGCTCGATGGCCTCGGCGAGGTCTTCGGTGGCGTTGCGGGTGGCGGCATAGACGATGCCAGACAGGCCCGGACGCGCCTTGACGAGGGAGACGACCCGCTGGGCGCGGTTGCCTTCCTTGGGCTCTGCGGCGAGGGCGAGATTGGGCCGGTCGAAGCTCGCCACATGGACCGCCGGTTGCGTCAGGTCGAGCTGGGCAAGGATGTCGTCGCGCGTACGGGTGTCAGCCGTGGCGGTGACTGCGAGGCGCGGCACGCCGGGGAACATATCCTTCAGACGCCCGAGCGCGCGATAGTCCGGGCGGAAATCATGGCCCCATTGGCTGACACAGTGGGCCTCGTCCACGGCAATCAGCGAGACCTTCATCTGGGCAAGCCGCTGGGCCAGCCCCGTGCCCATGCCTTCGGGCGAGACATAGAGCAGATCCATCTCGCCGCGCGCGGCCGCCTCCAGCGCTTCGGCGCGGGCATTGAAGTCCATCGAGGAATCCAGCCGCTCGGCGCGCACGCCGACCTGTTTGAGCGCATCGACCTGATCGGCCATCAGCGCGATCAGCGGCGAGACGACAATGCCGATACCATCGCGCAGCAGCGCCGGGATCTGGTAGCAGAGCGACTTGCCGCCGCCGGTCGGCAGCACGGCGAGGCCATCCTTGCCCGCCAGCGTGTCGGCGATGACATCCTCCTGCAGCCCCCGGAAGGCGTCATAGCCATAGACGCGCTTCAGCAGCGCGCGGGCATCATCAAGAGTTGGCTGGGCAGGCATCAGCCTCTTGTGGCGACGCAAGTGAGTCGGGGCAAGAGCACAGGTGCCTTCACGCAGCCGCGCCGAACGCCTCGACAAGAAACGTATGGCGACGGGCGACGGCGCGGGCGTCACGGGCATAGCCGCCGCCGAGGACACCGCAGAGCGGGATGCCGGCTGAGCGGCAGGCCCGCGCCACAAAGGCGTCCCGCGCGCGCAGGCCGTCATCCGTCAGGGACAACAGGCCCAACCGGTCTTCTGCATGCGGATCGACCCCGGCATTGTAGAAGACGATATCCGGCGACGTACCAAGCGCGGCCTCGACCAAGTCTTCCAGCGCGGCCAGATAGTCCGCATCGCCCGTGCCCTTCGGCAGGCCGATGTCCAGATCAGAGGGCGGTTTCTCGCGCGGCCAGTTCTGCTCGCAATGCAGCGAGGCGGTGAAGACGCGCGGATCATAGCGGAAGATCAGCGCCGTGCCGTCGCCATGATGGACGTCGCAATCGATGACCGCCACGCGGCGCACTTCCTTCGTTTCCAGCAAGAGCTTTCCGGCAACGCCGACATCGTTGAACACGCAGAACCCTGCCCCGCCGTCGGGCCCGGCATGATGGCTGCCGCCGGCAAGGTTCACAGCGGCCCCCTGCTCCAGCGCAAGCCGCGCGGCGAGACATGTGCCACCGACCGAGGCAGCCGAGCGCCGGGCAATGGCGGGCGTGATCTCGAACCCGACCTTGCGCGCGGCCTTCGCGTCCAGCGTCTGGGTCATGATGGCGCTGACATAGGCCTCGTCATGCGCGAGGTGCAGCCAGTCTTCCAGCGCGGCCTCCGGCGCTATGAAACGGTGGCCCGCGTCGCGGAGAAATTCGGCCACGAGCGCATATTTGCGCATCGGGAAGCGATGGTCATCGGCGACCGTTTTCGCGTCATAATCGACATGGTGGATAATGGGCAGTGTCATATCGGGCGGAACCTAGCGGGTTTTCCGCCCGTTTCCACTTATGCACGGTGCGCATAGGTGTGATGGCTGGCCGCAATCTACAGGCTGCGCCCGGACGCGTCATATTCGCTGCAACACGAGCGCGAAAGGATATCGCCATGATTGAACACAGACCCTTCAAACAGCTCGGCCGGTTCCAGAATGACTGGCTGAATGCCAATTACCATTTCTCTTTTTCCGGTTATCACGACCCGAAGCGCATGGGCGAAGGCGCCCTGCGTGTCTGGAATGATGACACGATCCAGCCGCATACCGGCTTCCCGCCGCACGGGCACAGCTCGATGGAAATCATCACCTATGTCCGCACCGGCGCGATCACGCACAAGGATTCCATGGGCAATACCGGCCGTACCGAGGCCGGGGACGTTCAGGTCATGAGCGCTGGCGACGGTGTGCAGCATTCCGAGTGGAACGCCGAAGACGAGGAAACCACCCTGTTCCAGATCTGGATCCTGCCGCGTCAAGCAGGTGGCAAGCCTGGTTGGGGCGCCCGGAAATTTCCCAAAGGGGAACGGTCCGGCAATTGGGCGGTGCTGGCCTCAGGTGACGGCGCAGACGACAGCCTCGTCATCAATCAGGACGCCAATGTGCTCGGCGCGACACTGAAGGAAGGCGAAACGCTGACCTATGAAGTGAAGGAAGGCCGTCATGGATATCTGGTGCTGGCCGACGGATCTGTCGAGTTGAACGGCCTTGTCATGACCGGACGCGACGGGGCCGCCATCACCGGGCCCGAGACCCTGACGGTGAAGGGCGTTGCCGACGCCGAGATCGTGTTCGTCGACACGGTTTGATCTCTGCCTCCGGCCACGTTACTTCGAAGACCGGGCCGCAGCGCAATGCGGCTCGGTCTTATTGGTTGTGGGAGGTCACACGATGCAAGTTATCCGCGGCAAGGCGTTTACCGCGCCCAAGGCCTGGGGTGCGATCGATGTCGCAAACATGGACGGGATCACCACACGCCTTCACTGGACCGACCAGCCCTATATCTGGCACGTCAATGAGGGCGAGGAGGTGTTCGCGGTCCTCGATGGGATCGTGGACATGCACTATCGCGAAGACGGTGCAGAGAAGATCGTGACGCTGGAAACAGGAGACATTTTCTTCGCCGGGATTGGATGCGAACATGTCGCTCACCCCCGGGGTGAAGCCCGCATCCTTGTGGTCGAGCAGGAAGGCAGTGTTTGAACCCCTGACAGGTGCACTCCACGCTCACAGGCCTGTGACTTCTACGGGCATGGGCCGCGTGGTAGGATGAATCTATAGCAGTTTTGGAGAGACTTCGATGAAACGACTAGTTCCCCTCGCCGCCCTAGCCTTGCTGGCCGCCCCGGCCGCGCTCGCAGGCGAAATCAATGTCACCTTCAGCCCGGAATTCACCGAGGAGCTGAACGATGAATACGGCATGCGCGAAGCTGATTACCTGATAGAAGAAGTGCAGGAAGACCTGACCCGCGAACTCGGCAAGGCCGGGCTCGACATAGCCCGCATTGATGTGACCATCCTTGACGCCAAGCCCAACAAGCCGACGTTCAAGCAATTGGGCGATACGCCGGGCCTTGATTATGGCGACTCCAAAAGCATTGGTGGCATGAAACTGTCAGCAACGGCCTTTGATGCCAGCGGCAAAGCGACAGGCGACCTGACCTATGACTGGTATGAGACTGATATTCGTTATGCCGGTATCTCGACCTGGCAGGACGCCAAGCGCGCCTCTGACCGGTTTGCCCGCAAATTCGTGAAAGAACTGACAGCCGCGACGCCGTCCGGCAGCTAGAGAACCAGCTCGCACCGCTCATTCAGGCTTGGCCGGGAAATGGCGACTTTCGTCAGGCCCGGCAGGCCTTCTTTCAGGTCGGCTGCTGCCCAGAGGCAGATCCGCTCCAGCGTCGGCACTTCAAGCCCTTCAATGTCATTCAGCAGCTTGTGATCCAGCTTCGCTGCCGTAGCCTGCAGGCAGGCGGTCAGATGAGAGAAATCCTCAACCCATTGCTCGCCTGGCTTGACCGTGCCCGCAACCGTCGCCTCCAGTACAAAGGAATGGCCGTGCACATTGCGGTAGGGATGCCCTTCAGGCTTGCCGCCCATATAATGGGCCGCCTCGAAATTCACAGATTTCGAGATCGCAAACACGCGGCCTTCCGGGCTGGTCGCCGCGGCTGAGGTGCTGGTCTGGTCAGTCTGTGTGGTCATCGGTTCGTTTCAATTCTCGTGCGGTTTTGCGCCAACAAGTGCTTGAGGCGCGGATTGGCGCCCAATTGCTGGAAAAAGCTCGAAAAGTCCAGTTGTTATGGCTGCTTCTTCTGCAAGTGAATTGGGTGTTCAGGCACCGGCTTTCCAGCCTGCCCAGCCCTTTGCGCGCAGCTCACAAGCCGGGCATTCCCCACAGCCATAGCCCCACTCATGGCGCTGGCCGCGCTCGCCCAGATAGCACGTATGGGTATCTTCCGCGATCAGATCGACCAGCGCCTGGCCCCCCAGATCTTCTGCCAGCGCCCACGTCCCTGCCTTGTCTATGTACATTAGCGGCGTGTCGATCTGCATCGGAACATCGAGGCCCAGCCTCAGTGTTTCAGCCTGGGCGTCCATCGTCGTTGCGCGGCAGTCGGGATAGCCCGAATAGTCCGTTTCGCACATCCCGCCGACCAGAACAGAAATGCCCCGGCGGCTGGCCAGAGCGCCCGCCAAGGTCAGGAACAGCAGATTACGGCCCGGCACGAATGTGGAAGGCAGGCCGGCCTCTGTCATCTCGATGCTGACATCGTGCGTCATCGCCGTTTCTCCGAGCGACTTCAGCACGGTGGCGTCGAGCATATGGTCCGGTCCAAGACGGCTGCCCCAGTCTGCATTTAGGTCAGCCAGACCCCGCCGTACCGTCTCCCGGCAATCGAGTTCGATCCGGTGGCGTTGGCCGTAGTCAAAACCGACCGTCTCTACGCGCCCGAATCGCTCAAGCGCCCATGCCAGGCAGGTCGTGGAATCCTGCCCTCCCGAGAAGAGGACCAGTGCGGCGGTAGAAGAATGTGACATGCTGCGCCTGTAACAGGCATGGGCAACGCGGCCAAGCAAGGGCGTTACATTTTTAACACCCGCATTTTAAAACCCGTCATTACCCCAGCGTCATGTTGACAGACCCGTCACGAATGCATTCAGATGACAATTGAAGCAGGCCCAAAAGAGGCCGGCTCGGCTAAAATTGCTCGAGGCAGCACTAAAGCGGCCCGAGGGGAGGAAACAAAACATGCGAAATATCAGACACTCGAAATCCGTCTGGCTGGCTGGGGCATCCGCTCTCGTGGTCGGTCTGGTGGGGCCGATGGCCGCCGCTCAGGATGATTCCGACGAAAGCCCGCGCACCCTGTCAACGGTCACGGTGACGACACAGAAAACCGAGGAATCCATTCAGGATGTTCCGATCGCGGTTTCCGCGTTCGATGAAGATGCCCTCGACCGGCTCCAGCTTGCCGGTGGCCCTGACCTGGTGAAATCCATTCCGAACGTCAGCTTCACCAAAGGCAACTTCACATCATTCAACTTCAAGATCCGCGGTATTGGCGCCGACGTGGTTGCACAATCCGGTGATGCGGGTGTGGGTATCCACCAGAACGACATTCCGCTTACGGCCAACCGCCTCTTCGAAGCCGAGTTCTATGATGTTGAACGTGTCGAGGTCCTGCGTGGCCCACAAGGTACGCTTTATGGACGCAACGCGACTGGCGGTGTGTTCAACCTGATTACTGCCAAGCCGGTACTGGGCGAATTCCAGGCAGATGCCGAGCTGACCTATGGCAATTACAACACGTTCAAAGGCAAGGGCATGGTCAACCTGCCCCTTGGCGAAAACGCCGCCCTGCGTGTGGCTGGCTCCTATCTCGGCCGTGACGGCTATGTGGACAATCTGACAACCGGCAATGATGTCGATGATCGTGACCTCTATAGTGTGCGGGCGACCCTCGCATTCGAGCCCACAGACTGGGCCCGCGGTTGGATTTCGGTTGAGCATTTCGAAGAAGACGATTCCCGCCTCCGCTCCGGTAAGCAGCTGTGCGACAAGGACGAAGGCTTCGACAGCTTCATGGGCATTCCGGTCTCAGCTGTTGACCAGTTGGCGACGTCACTCGGCTGTGAAGATGCTCCGCTCGACCAGTCCCGTGACCGCGTGAATTCGCAGGCCACCCTCGCTGGCGGCCTCGGCATCTTTGCCGGCCTCCTGAACGGTGATGTGAACCTGGCCCCGGCCATTTCGGACCTGCGCAAGATTGAGTCGGCCTTCGACCCAATGTACCAGGCCGACCAGACGCTCTATTCATGGAAAGCTGAAGCCGATATCGGCGACAATCTACTGCTGACCTATCTCGGCAGTTATAGTGAGAGCTCGGTCGTATCGCGTGAGGATTACAACAAGGCCTCTGCATCACTGACCTTCAACACAACGGCCGGCCCCTTCATCAACCCGGCCCTGGCACCACTCTATCCCCTCCTGTTCCCAGGCGGCGTCGTGACCGATCCGGAACTTGGCGCTGCCAATTCCTTCCGGACCTTCGACCTGTCTGGTGGCAATAGTGAGCAGACCACTCACGAACTTCGGCTCCAGTCCGACTATGATGGTCCGTTCAACTTCAACCTTGGTGCCATCAAGGTGGATTTCGAATCCATCGATCCGTACAATGCTGAAGACGGTTATTACGTTCTGTCGAACGCGCTGACGGCTCTGACGCAGATCAATAATGCGGCTGGTGGCGCCCTGTTCGGCGGCAATGTTCCGCTCGATAGCGGCTCTACGACCTCCGATGGTGCGTCCCTGTTCGACCTGTCCCTGAATGGTGACGGCGGGAACTATTTCCGCTCGCTGTCCCCCTACCAGCTGGAATCCTTCGCTGTCTTTGGTGAAGGTTACTATGACGTCTCTGACGATCTCCAGCTCACGCTGGGACTTCGCTATACGGATGACCAGAAGGAACAGGACATCGTCTCGACCTTCCTGTTCACTCCACAACCAGCAGGCGCAGACCCACTTGCGTCTCAAGGCAAGCTGAAAGCCGACTTCCAGGAAATCACTGGCCGTATCGGTTTTGACTACACAGCTGATCTCGACTTCACAGACGATACGCTGATCTACGGCTTCTATTCCAAGGGCTACAAGGGTGGCGGCATCAACCCGCCACAGCCAGCAGGTGCAAACCTGTTCCCGCAGACCTTCGATCCGGAATTCATCAACTCGTATGAAATCGGAACGAAGAACACGTTTGCAGGCGGCACCGCCCAGCTGAACCTGACCGGCTTCATGTATGACTATGAAGGCTACCAGATCACGCAGATCATCAACCGCTCTTCGGTGAACATCAACGTGGACGCAGAGCTTCAGGGTCTTGAGCTGGAAGCCCTGTGGACGCCGGCAGACAATTGGCTGCTGACGGCTAATCTCGGCCTTCTGAATGCCGAAGTCGTCGACACTTATGGCATCGACGTGCTCGACCGCACCAATGGACGGGCAGATCTCGTCGCGCTGAAGAATTCCAGCACCTATTCGAACTGTGTCGTGTCCGCTCAGGGCTATGCCACAGTGCTGGGAGCCATTCAGGGCGGCCTGCTTGCTCCGGGTTCCACGCTTGGCCTCTGTACCGGCGCATTCTCCGGGCAGGAAGCCGCCTTCGGTCTGGACGGCGTCACCGTGACCTACACGGACTCCAATGGCGACACGCAGACGGCCACGGCCCTGCAGCCCATCGAAGGGGATGCCAAGAATCTGGATGGCAACTCCATGCCGGGCGCCCCGGACATGACGCTGAACCTGGCGGCGGAATACACATTCCCAGCCATCAGCAATTCCAACTGGGACCTTACGATCCGCGGCGACTACTACATGCAGTCGGAAAGCGAGAGCCGTATCTGGAACACGCCGCGCGATGGACTGGAATCCTGGTCCAACGTCAACCTGTCGATCCTGCTCAATAATCCAGAGAGCGGATGGGGCGTGGAAGTCTTCGCCAAGAACTTGACCGACGAGGAAGTCATCACCGGCACGTACCTGACCGACGATTCCTCAGGCCTGTTCACCAACGCCTTCCTGACCGAGCCAGCTCTCTACGGCGTCACGGTCAAGAAGTCCTGGTAGGACCCGGACTCGTTTGAATTCCAAGGGCGGCCTTTCGAGGTCGCCCTTTTTGTTTGGCCAATCGGCAGGCTCGTCCTATGGTCCCAGCAAACCTCCCTGCCTCAAACGGAGACGCCCTCATGCGCCCTATCATCCCCCTGCTTCCGCTCGCACTGATTGTTGCCGCTTGTGGCGGGCCAGCTGAAACCACGCCGGTCGCAACAAGCGACTTTGACGTGAAACTCACGCCCGTCGTGACCGAGGCCGAGTGGCCCTGGGGTCTCGCCTTCCTGCCGAATGGCGATTTGCTGTTCACAGAGAAGGAAGGCGGCCTGAAATTCGTGGCTGGAGGCGAGGGCACCCCCTCTTCCGTGACCGGCCTGCCGGAAGCGTTCATTGAAGGTCAGGCAGGATATCTTGGCCTGGTGCTGGATCCGGACTTCGAGACCAACCGCATGGTCTACATCTCCTACTCCAAGGGCGATGGTGCCGCGAACGCAGCAGCCGTCATCAAGGGCCGCCTCAGCGACGATGCCAGCGCGCTGCAAAATGTTGAGGAAATCTTCTGGGCCGATGCGCGCGATACCGCCTACCATTATGGCTCGCGCCTGCAATTTGCGAATGACGGCACCCTGTTCGTTTCCCTCGGCGAGGGCTTCAGCTTCATGAAGGATGCTCAGGATCCCACCAATACGCATGGTACCATCGTCCGCATCAACACAGACGGCTCTATTCCTGCAGACAATCCGTTTGCCGATGGTGAAGCCGGTGCGCCCGCAGTCTGGTCCTATGGTCACCGCAATGTGCAGGGGCTCTACTACGACACCGCCACGGACACGTTGTACGAGACAGAACACGGCCCCAAAGGCGGCGACGAACTCAACATCTCCACGCCCGGCGCGAATTATGGCTGGCCCAAGATCACCTATGGCGTGAATTATGATGGCACAATCATAACGAATGAGACCGAAGCCGAAGGCATGGTTCAACCGCTCACTTATTGGGTACCATCAATTGCTCCTTCAGGCCTCACCATGCTGACCAGCGACGTTTATCCGGGCTGGAAAGGCGACCTTTTCACGGGCGGCATGAACGGTCCGGCCGGACTGGAGCTGACGCGGATCGACATGGAAAATGGAGAAGTGGTCGGCAAGCAGTCACTGTTTGACGAAGAATATGCGATCCGTGACGTGGTTCAGGGCCCCGATGGTCACCTCTATGTCGCGACCAAGGATTTCGACGGCATATTCCGCGTGGATATCGCTGAAGCGGAAGCCGAATAGGCCCGATCAGATATCGCGGCGTGACCTGAGTGCGGCGGCGAGCGTACCATCATCGAGATGGTCCAGTTCGCCGCCCACAGGTACGCCATGCGCCAGACGCGTGACACTGACGCCCTTCCCTTCAAGCAACTCGGCCACGTAGTGCGCTGTCGTCTGGCCATCAACAGTGGCATTGAGCGCGAGGATCACTTCGCGTATGCCGCCCGCGTCCACGCGGGTCACCAATGACGGAATGTTGAGGTCATCTGGCGTAATACCGTCGATCGCCGACAGGACGCCGCCGAGCACATGGTAACGCCCCCGGAACGCGCCACCGCGCTCCAGCGCCCAGAGATCCGGCACGTCTTCCACCACGCACACCAGCGCATCATCGCGCCCACCTGCCTGGCACACTGCGCAAGGCTGCACCGTGTCGAAATTCCCGCAGACCTTGCACCGTTCGATCTTCTCGCCTGCCTCAGCCAGCGCGTCGGCCAGCGGTTTCAGCAAAGTGTCGCGACGCTTTAACAGGAACAGGGCAACGCGCCGCGCAGACCGGGGCCCGAGGCCCGGCAGGCGCGAGATCAGTTCAATCAGGCGAAGGATTTCAGGACCGGCAGAATTCTGGGACATGGCGTTCAATGTCAGCTATTTGCGCCTGGTTGCAAGCCGGAACGTGCAAAAGCCATTTGCGCGCAAAACAAAACCCCGACCTTTCGGCCGGGGTTCGGGAAGCACTCTTAAAGCTTCAAAACTCTGGGCGTCAGGCCGCCGCTTCGACTTCCGCCGTCTTCGAGCTTGGACGCGGATCGCGCAGAACATAACCGCGCCCCCAGACCGTTTCGATATAGTGGTTGCCGTTGGTCGCATTCTGCAGCTTCTTGCGCAGCTTGCAGATGAAGACGTCGATGATCTTCAATTCTGGCTCGTCCATGCCGCCATAGAGGTGGTTCAGGAACATTTCCTTGGTCAGCGTCGTGCCTTTCCGGAGGGAAAGAAGCTCGAACATCTGGTATTCCTTGCCGGTCAGATGAACGCGCTCGTCGTCCACTTCCACGGTCTTCGCGTCGAGATTCACAACGATTTCGCCCGTGCGGATCACGCTCTCGGCATGGCCTTTGGAGCGACGCACAATGGCGGTGATGCGGGCGATCAGCTCGTCCTTGTTGAATGGCTTGGTGAGATAGTCGTCGGCGCCGTAGCCGAGCGTCTTCACCTTCGCTTCAATGTCGGGATTGCCGGAGAGGATCATCACAGGCGTGTTCACACGGCCCATGCGCAGCTGCTTGAGCACTTCGTACCCGGAAATATCAGGCAGTGAGAGGTCAAGCACGATCATGTCGTACTCATAGACCTTGCCGAGGTCCACGCCCTCTTCGCCGAGGTCGGTGGTGTAGATGTTGAAGCCTGCAGCCTTCAGCATCAACTCGATGGAACGAGCCACCGCACTATCATCTTCAATCAGCAGGACGCGCATCTCTCGTCTCCCGAATCATCATTACGACCAAGCTAGCCGCATTTCCTGTCAATGTGAATCCTACGGGCTGTTCCTTTAACGAAGGTTAACAAGCCGTACGATCCGCCCCCAAAACTTCTACTTTCTTCACACAGATTAATAGCCAATATCGACACCTTGACGGGCGCCTATGAGCATCTGGGAAATTGCAATTGCATCCTGGATCGGCTGTGCCTGCTGGTCTGTGGAGATCAGCGTCTTCTGGCAGCGGATCGCATCGCGCACTTTCGGATCCCGCATTACGGTGCCCGCAAGATGTGGACGGAAGCCGAGGAAGGTCTGACAAGCGCGCGCAATCGCTTCATAGGTGCGCTGGCCTGCGGCCCGAGACTCGGCCTGATTGATACAGATGACCGGTTCGACATTCGGCGCGTAACCGCGCAACACCTTGATGAACGCATAAGCGTCCGTCATCGAAGTCGGCTCGTCGGTAATGACCATGAGCGCCTTGTCGGCGGCGCGCGCCAAGCGCATGCAATTGGCTTCGATCCCGGCGCCAAGGTCCACGACCACCTGGTCGTATTGCAGCGCCAGCGCCGAAAGACCTGCAGCAAGGCGGGCAACTTCCTCAGGCGGAAGCTCAGCCAGCGCGCCAGAGCCGGATCGGCCAGGCAATACGTCAAAGCCGCCATCTGCTGCGCCGCCATCGACGGCCGTCACAGCGTCATCCAGTTCGACCCAGCCTGCGATGACCGCGGCGAGGTCGGTTTCCGGAGCGATGCCGAGTTGAACGTCGACATTGGCAAGGCCCAAATCGCCATCCACCAACAGTGTGCGCTTGCCGGCCTGGGCAAAAGCGGAGGCCAGGGTAATGGCCATGAAAGTCTTGCCGACACCACCTTTGCCACTCGCAACAGCGATGATCGAGGCTGGCGCGACGCGAGGGGTCGGCCGCTGAGCCGGACGTTCCTGCGATTTTCGAAGCATGAAGCTCATAGGACTACGCAGCTCCTTTCAGGGCGATCACATCGCCGGGGGCATCTTCCATCAACAAGGCAGCCAGCCGGGACGGCGCTGCCGGCACCAGCCCGCCGCCTATAAAGGGCGTAACGGCAAGGTGCGAGAAGGCGATTCCCGCAGAAGACAGAGCCGAAATGGCCCCTCCCCGCCTGCGGGCAATATCGAGTTTGGTCAGGATAGCGCGGCGTATGCCAGCGCGGGCAAAGATGCGGGCAGCATCTGCCTGATCTTCCGGGTGACCTTCGGCTGACATGACAAGTACGGGCTCGGCGCGCACGACCTGAATCAGGTCCTGCAGGCTGTCCATGTCATCCTGGTCGAACGCATTGATCGATGGCAGGTCAATCACACAGCGATGCCCGGCGGCCCGTGCGGTGCGCAACGTGTCGAAAAGGGCATCTGGCGTCAAAGCGGTGCGAATCTGGCCACGCTCCTGTTCCAGATAGGCTGCGAGCTGAGCGCCGCCTGCAGTTCCATCAAGGTCTGCAGCAATTGGCAGGATGGCCGTACGGGCAACCGCCGCCCGGCGGGTCAGTTTCGCTGCAGTGGAGGTCCGGCCATGTCCTGGCGGCCCCACGAGGATGATGTCGCGTTCCATGCGGGCCGCAATCGGATCGCAGGTGACGATGCGCTCCAGACCGGCCGCGATCGAATCCTCTGGCGAGTCGCCCGGAACCGCATTCTGATCAGCGCCCTCATGAGCGACCCGATCCGCAAAGCGCTTGGGGGCGCCATGCCATAGAAGAGCGTCGCGAACGCGACTGTAGAGAGGGTTTTCAGAGCCACGACCATGTCCGGTGCCACGGGCTTCTCGCAGGAATAGCGGTTCGCTTGGAACAACGCCGCCTCCCAGCTTGTCCGTTGCAGCGCGAACTTCCACACCGCCGTCGATCTCCCGTTCAGACAGGATGACCGCGTCCGCTCCCATTTCGGCAAAAATCATCGCTTTGGCGGCCTCAAGGGTCTCCGCGGCGAACATCTTCATGCGCATGTTTGCATGTTCCCTTGTGTTGATCACCCCGCCGATCGCCACCCCAATAGGCCGACAGGACATGCTTTCGTTGGAAGCAGTTAACACCGGCAAAGGTTAACAACTTCCTTTCTTCCGTTAGGAATTGGGCGGCCTTGCAATGTTTTAATGATAATTACCTAAGCGTCAGGCAGCCGCGCGATCGTCGACGATTTCCGACAGGGTCACGCCCAATTGGCCATCCGCTATAACCAGTTTGCCCCGCGCCATCAGGCGATCTGACAGATAGATGTCAACCGGCTCACCCGTATGGCGTTCCAGGGCAACGATGTCCCCTTCTGCCATGGCCATCAGTTCCTCGATGGGCATCCGCAGTTCACCCAGCACCACATCCACCCGGACAGGCACATCCATCAGGCTCTTTTTCAGCGCGGGATTGGCAGAATCAGTCATGAGGTACCTTCGGGTGTAACACGCGTGAGAGATTGCCGGGCGTCGAACAGATCACCCTGCCCGTCAAGAATAGTGCGGGCGGTGGCCCTTATTAACGCATGGGCCCGGTCACTGAAACCCTCCTCATAGGCGCAGGCCTCCAGATGACCTGTCAGCGCCACGAGATTGGCGAGGGCTTCGTTGAGTGCATTCGTCACGCCCTGCAAGCGCTCGCTGTCGGCGCGGGCCGCTTCGGCGCGCACACTGGCAGCGCCTTCCGCACGGGCTTCCGCCAGCATTTCCAGCAATTCCGGCGTGGTCAGCTTCACCGGTGGGTCGAGCTCGACCGGAGCCGCTTCGCCCGGACTGAAATCGCTGCGAAATTCAAATTGCGTAACAGATTTGACAGCGCGGTGGATCATTCGACGAGTTCATCCTCATCTTGCGGACGCCCTGCGCGAATGTCTCCGCGCTCGATCAGCGTGCGGGCCAGATCAACCAGTTCCATTCGTGCGGCTTCAATCTCGCTGCGGCGCACGGCGCCAAGCATGTCGATTTCCTCGCGCAGCAATTCTCCAGCGCGTTGCGTCATGTTTCGGAAGAAGGCCGCGCAGGTCTCTTCGCGTGCGCCTTTCAGCGCAAAGGTGAGGCGTGTACGGTCTGCGGCAGACAGCAAGGTCTGCAGTCCCCCCGCATCCAGATTCGCCAGATCGTCGAAAGTGAACATCAATGAGCGGACGCGCTGTCCGGCGCCTGGCACAGCGGATTCCAGCGCAGACAAAAGGCTTTGTTCTGAACGGCTATCCATCCGGTCGAAGATACGGGCGACACCTTCATGACCACCGGTTCGGGAAGCTGGCGCCGCACCGGCCATCCATGCCGACACGGCTGTTTCGAGCGCTGCGACCGCGCTTGGATGCGCCGGACCCAAGTGTAACAGGCGTTGCATCACCTCGACGGCGACAGGTTTCTCGAGCGCCTTCAACATGCGCGCCGAGGCTTTGCCATCCAGGCGGGAAAGCATCAGGGCAAGTGCTTGCGGGTGCTGGCCCTCAGCCAGTTTCAACAAATCTCGCGTTTCAAGTTCAGACACTTCAGCCCAGATTGGCGTATCGGCTTCGGCAGATGCGCCGCTGCGCGCATGCGCCTGTTTGTAGCTTTCCAGCGCATCAGTCTCATCACGCAAATCATCATCCAGCGCGTCCATTGCGGCAGAAAGTGCGCGGGCTTCCTGCGGGCTCAATTCGCTCCAGACTGGCGCGGCCTCAGGCCCCAGAGCGCGCATCAGACGCGCCGACCGAGCAAGCCCGGCCGTGCCGCGCGGCCGGGAAATCGCCAGCGCGCTCATGCGGCATCTCCTTCACCGCGCATCCAACTGCGCAGGATCGATGCGGTGCGCGCGGGGTCCTTGCGCACAAGGGATGCGGCGTCCGGGTCCGGCTGGCGGACCGGGCGTGGTTTGGACACCGGAATGATGTCGGCAGATTCGATGCGGGTCGACTTTCGGTCAGCTGGCGCGCCGGTACTCGTCGCCGCGGGAGCCGCATCAAGCGGGGCACGAAAACCAACCCATGCCAACAAACCGCAAAGCAATGCGTACAGGCCAAGCTCAGTCCAGCCAGTTGCATCCGGACGACCGGCAACACCGCGCGCGAAGTCAGCCTGTTCGATGATCAACTGATCGCCGGTTTCAGGCGACAGGAGAATGGCGGAACTTGCAAGACG
This sequence comes from Hyphomonas sp. UBA3195, assembly GCF_002366485.1. Classification (NCBI taxonomy): domain Bacteria; kingdom Pseudomonadati; phylum Pseudomonadota; class Alphaproteobacteria; order Hyphomonadales; family Hyphomonadaceae; genus Hyphomonas; species Hyphomonas sp. UBA3195. Next base: position 3,930 of record NZ_DEXB01000009.1, on the reverse strand, counting down.
TTGCAGGGTTGGTGCGGTCTCGCTCGCATCTGACGCCAGCAGGATGAGGACCGATCGGCCTGAGCGACCATCGCCGGACACGGAAAGGCGGATATTTCCCGTGCCAGCCACCGGCTCAAGAATACCCATCAGGGAAGTTTCAATGGCTGATCCAGGCACCCAGGATTCAACGGGCTGGGTGAACAGGTCGCTGGCACGCCAGCTGCCCAGCACGCCAGCAATGACAAGCGCAAACAGCGCGACTGCTCGTGTGGAGAGCATCGCGCTGCCTTGGAATTTTGCGAGCTTATGGTCCATTCGCCACTCCTGTTGCCGGGTAAACTTCCGGCATTCAGGACCAGTGATAGGCGCTGGCATTTAAATTTGTGTTTAACGGAGAGGAGTCCGTTAACCGTGACGCGTCCTAGCGGCGGTATTGCTGCAAACGTGTGGTCCGCAGTCCCTTGGTTCCGTGACGGGAGTAAAGCTTCTCCCACGTCTCGAACTCTTCTTCGCTCAGGCTGTAGCGATCACAAGCAGCCTTGCGGGACAGGAGCCCCCCGGAGACTGCTGCAACGACTTCAGCTTTGCGACGCGTAACCCAACGCGAAATGTTAGGTGACGGAAGATCCGCCAGAGTCAGCATCTGGCCATCCGGGCCGGGGACGCTGATGTTACGTGCATTGTGCTGTTCCATGTCCACACCATTCTAGTTGCTATGACAGGACTGCCCGGCTTCTCCGGGCGCCATGGAAATCAACATACAGGGTGGGGTTTAAGCCGAGGCGTAAGCGACCCGGTCAGTTTTACTCCCCCGGTTAGAGGAATGTTTGGAAAGCTGTACCGGGCCGGGACAAAATGTGGGAATCGGCTGGATTCATTACAGAAAGTATAACTTTCGCCTGGATTACGGCAGCAATGCCAGCGCATCATTGTCGCGTGCCTGCGCTGCGTGACGGCGCAGCATGGTGAGGAACATCTCGTCTCCGCGGTCCGTCTGTTTCACCAGCATCGCGGCCCCGAAAGCGACCGACATGCCGTAAAAGCTGAACCAGCGATAATGATCGTAGAGCGCCTCGAACGAATAGTCGGAAATACCCTGCTCGGTCAGCCGCGCATGATAGAAGCGCAGCAATGCCTGCTCGTGCTTTGGCCGGTCTTCGCGCGTCAGGCCCGCTCCGATGAAGTATGCGACATCGCCAGCTGGCGCGCCCTTGCCAGCTGTTTGCCAGTCTACAACGGCCAGTGGCTTGGGTGCCGCGTCCGCGCCGAACAACATGTTGTCGAGCCGGAAATCATTGTGCGTAAGCGCGTGCGGGCCGTCATAACCCTCACTCCAGGCTGGCAACGCGGCCGCATAGGCATCGCCCACAAGGATGTCGTCAGCCTCCAGCCGTTCACCATACCGATCCTTGAATCCATGCCAGAGCCCACTCACTGCTTCCGGTGTCAGCGCGGGTGGCGGCGCAAGGTCACTGCCCTGCAACCAGGCGTGCGTATCAAGCGAAGGATCATTCCAGTACGCGGCATGCAACACAGCCGCTGCCGACAAGGCACGCTCGGCCTCGGCAACGCTACACCCCTGAAGTTGGTCGCCCTGCTCTGACGGCGCCATGTCTTCCATGATCAGCGCGAACCGGTTCGTGTCCGGGTCATAATCTGTGTAAAATGCCGCGGGTGTAATCACGCCGGCCACTTTCGGAAAAGTTCGATAGAATTTTACTTCCCGCTCATAATGGCCGAGCAGCTTGGCAGTCATCAGGCTTTCCGGGCTGTCAGACGGAAACTTGCCTACCAGTGTCGCCGGAGCATTCGGCCCCTTGCGCGCATAGTCGAAAACAAAGCGGACATTCTCGCCGATCTGTCCGGTGCCGATGGATTTTGCGGTGAGGCCAGCAACCTCGGCGTCAATACCGATCTCTCCAAATAGCGCATTGAACCAATCCGCTCCCAATGAGAGCGGGTCTGCGTCGAGGCCTGGTCGACTCATTCATGTTTCCTCCGGTTTCGTTTCCTCGTCGGCAGTGTTGTCCTGCCGTGTTTTCTTTTTTCCCCAGCCGGTGAAGCGCTGAAGCTGCTCCATCCGGTCTTCGGCGTCGCGCAGGCCCTTGTCGAGCGCGGCCATGGTCAGCGCGAAATCGCCGCTTGTTTCCTTGCGCCAGGCGCGTTCGGCTGTGTCGATCACATAACCAATCGCGACGGATTTGAGCCCCACCGGCGCGCCGGAGCGATTGTCGAGCCCGGCCGAGACAAGCGCCCAGTCGGCGCTGCGCTTTCGGGCGAGTGGAAGCGAGAGCAAGAGCAACGGCGTATGGTCGCGATACTTCATCAGCGAAAGGAGACCGGCACGGTGCGCTTCCATTGCCTCGAACCGCAGCATGATGACGTCGAACAGGCGTTCCCGCGGGCTTTCATCATGCGACACGCCCTCTTCCGACATGGCCTTGTCGAAATAGGGGTCGGCATGTGCGGCAAGATCATCCTTGCCGGCAAGGCCATGAAATTCGGAAAGACTGGTATCTGCGGCCTCCGCAATGGCCGACAGTGTCAGATCGGCCCAGGGCGTCTCGTCGGCAAGTTCCAGTGCGGCGAGCAGGCCCTTTTCCAATATGCCCGCCTGCGTCGTCATCGGTAACTGTCCTCTAATCCGGCTCTCTGGAAAGCTCCCGGTCGCGGGTCACAGCAGCGCGCAGGGCTTTCCTCAGCAATATAGGCATCCCACCGTCATCCATAAGGATGTCAAGAGCGGCCTGGGTGATGCCGCCGGGGGAAGTGACCATTTTTCTGAGCGCATTTGGAGTCTGGCCAGATTGTTCCATCAGGGCCGCCGCGCCGATGATCGTCTCGATGGCAAGGCGCGCCGCCATGTCCTTTGGCACGCCTTCGGCCTCTCCGGCTTCGGCCATCACCTCGGCAAGCAGGAAGACATAGGCCGGGCCGCATCCTGAAATGCCAGTCGCGGCAACCATCGTCTTCTCGTCCATTGGCCCTTCGACAAGCCCGAGCGGTGTGAGCAGCTTGCGGGCGGTTTCAATATCCACAGAGCCCAGCGACGAGGCCGCCGACAGCAGCGTGACGCCCTTGCCGACGGACCCCGGCGTGTTCGGCATGGCGCGGATCACATGCGGTGTGCCGAGGCGGTCTTCGAGCTGGCTCAGCTTGATCCCGCCCATGACAGAGATCACCAATGTTCTCTCATCGATGTATTGCTTGATGCTTTCAGCAGCGCGCGTGAATTGCTGGGGCTTGATACCCAGAACGACGATGCGCGCAGGCGACGGGTCCGGGTTGAGCGTGATGCGGCCGGCTTCAGCCCATTCTTGCACTTGCGGGGTCGGGCGCGGCGCGACGATGGAAATACTAGGCTTGGATCGCCCCGACAGCCAACCGGACGCCAGTGCGCCGCCCATGCGGCCTGCCCCGATCAGGACAATTGACTGTGCCGCCGCCACGCGCCGGGTCTCAGGCTTCGCCGTGGGTTTCGAACATGACCGCATCCATCGCTTCGCGTGGGCTCTTGCCAGCCCAGATCAGGAAGTTGAACGCAGGCACAAACCGGTCAACGGCGCTGACGGCCGCCGCGATGGTCGAACGGAGCTCGCCCAGCGAGGCTTCATCCCGATCCATCATGGAAAAGGTATATCGGAAAATGACCACACCTTCGTCTGCCCAGTAATCAAAGTGGCCGAGCCAGAGGCGCTCATTGGCCATGATGATCAGTTCGGACAGCTGACGGCGTTTGTCAGCAATCGGCTTGATGTCGAGGGTGACGGAAAAATGGATCGCGGCTGGCTCAGGGCGAAACGCAAACAGCGCGCCCATATCACCCCAACGGGTCTCAGCCACAGCCTGAATAGTGCCTTCTTCGTCGCGTTCGTGTTGCCACCCGGCGATTTCGAGGGCCTCTTCGACGCGATCGAGCGGATCGATCCCTTCGAATTCTTCGCGTGA
>NZ_DEXB01000023.1:381-5070 GCF_002366485.1 Hyphomonas sp. UBA3195 | reverse complement strand
GACACGGTCCGGGCCCTGATCGCGGAGAAGACCGGCTATCCGGAAGACATGCTCGAAGATGACATGGACCTCGAAGGAGAACTTGGGGTCGACTCGATCAAGCAGGTCGAAATCCTGTCGGCCCTGCGCGACCAACATCCGGAATTGCCGGAAGTCGATCCCGAAGTGCTGGCGGACCTTCGCACCATCCGGGCCATCGCAGATTTTTTTGCGTAAGGGGCGGCGGGGCGCCCGCTGCGCTCTCCCGTCCCGGCCCGCCGGCCGGTCCGGTTCCCACCTATAAGAGTTCCGTTCGGGTAGTCTCGCCTGGGCGCGCGCATCCCTTGGTGGCAGCCCAAGAGCTTTCAGCATGGGGACCGTTTGCTGTGACGGCTAGGGCATCGGAGATCGCAACCGAATTGGTTCAGGCGCTCACCGGACGAGGGGGTCAGGCGGGCCTTCTGGGCGAGAGCGTTCAGGGTGTTCAAACGGTGATCGTAACCGAAGGCCTTTCGCATTTGCCGGTAACGGAACGACACTGGCAGGTTCTGGACCTTTGCAAGCGGCTATATGCGAGCGGTGTTCGGATTGTGATTTTGGAGTATGCGGGCGCTGGCGACTTTGCGTACACTTCCGGTCTGAAAGGCCTCTCCCGCACACTTCGTCAGGAGTGGCCTGATCGGTCGATTGTAACCTGGTCACTTCCTGCTGGCGCGTCGCTGAACGCACAGGCTGAACTGGTACTTGGCGCGATCGCCTCCAATGCTCCCGAGGCAGATCTCGATGCGGCGGGTGCTTCGGTGATGGAGATCGGTACTGCACCTGGGCTCGTGCAGGCAGCTCCAACAGATACGAATGTCTGGTTCGTACCGGGCGGCGCGCGCGGTGTGACCGCAGCATGCGTATCCGAACTGGCGCGTCGGCAAGCGGGGGCGACCTTTGTTCTTGCGGGCCGGTCTGGCATCACGCCCTGGCCAGAAGGATTGCAGCCAACAAGCGACGTGAAACTTGTCCGGGGTGCGCTGATCTCCGCAGCCAAGGCGCGCGGCGAAAAGCCTGCCTTGCCTTCCATTGATCGTCAGGCGCGCGCGCTGCTGGCAGGACAGGAAATTCGTCACACACTGGACGCCATCGCGGCGGCAGGGGCGGGGGCTGTCTATTTGCAGGTAGACATGTCGAATCGCGACAGCGTTCTCGCCGCCGTTCAGAATATTACGGCTGAGTGCGGGCCGATTACTGGCCTCGTGCATGGGGCAGGGGTGCTGGCAGATGGGCTTGCCCTGAAGAAGACGCGAGAAGATGTGGAATATGTCTTCGGGCCGAAGGTCGAAGGCTTGGCAAACCTGATCGCCGCTATCGACCTTTCGCAGCTGCGCCATGTCGGCCTGTTTTCGTCCGCCTCCGCCGTATTCGGCAATACGGGGCAGAGCGACTATGCGATGGCCAATGCCTGGCTTGGCGCCGTTGCGCGGAAGCTCGCAACGCAACTGCCCGCCGCGATCGTCAAGAGTTTCTGTTGGGGCCCTTGGGATGGCGGCATGGTCGACGCAACACTGGCGGGACATTTCGCAACACGCGGCATTTCGTTGATTGGCCTTCAGGATGGCGCGCGCATCTTTGCTGACCAGATTCTTCAGGGAGACAGGCAAGAAATCGAGCTATTGATCGGGGATGAGTGGGCAGGATGACGGGTGATTGCCGATTTGAGCCGATTGCTATTGTCGGCCAGGGCTGCGTGCTGCCGGGGGCCATGAGCCCGGCGGAGCTTGGCGATCTCGTCTTTGACAAGCGTGTGGTCTACGGCCCGGTGCCTTCTGAGCGGCTTGGGCTTTCGGAAGCAGATGCAGCTTCCCGAAACTATGTATCCGGAACGGTGCAAGGATTCGAGGATATCTTCGATGAGGATCGTATTCCGGAAGCGTGGCGCGCAGCGGCCAGGATCGACCCGGTTTGCGCCTGGTCCGTTCATGCCGCGTTGGATGCGTGGAGCAACGCACGTCGTCCGAAGGTCCGAAAGGGCCGCGCAGGTGTCTTTGTGGCCAATCTTTCCTACCCAAGCGCGGCGCATGCAGACTATGCCGCACGCCATTGGGCGGGGCAGGCGCTTTCGGAACCGCTTGCGACGTTCAATGCTTCTCTTCCGCCCCAACTGATCGCTCAGACGCTCGGCCTGTCCGGTCCAGCATTCTCGCTTGATGCGGCGTGCGCCTCATCGCTCTATGCGCTGGAGATCGCCTGTCGACGGCTTCAATCGCAGGCGATTGATTGCGCCGTCGTTGTCGGCGTCAACGCGGCCGACAATCTGATCCTCCATATCGGGTTCGAGGCGTTGAAGGCACTCAGCCCGACCGGCCAGTCACGACCCTTCGTGAAGGGCGCAGACGGATTAGTGCCATCTGAAGGAGCGGTCTCGGTTGTCCTGAAACGTCTGTCTGATGTGAAGAAGAAGGATGTCGTTCACGGCGTTATCCGGGGCATCGGCCTCTCGAATGATGGTCGGCGCAAGGGTTTGCTCGCCCCGTCCGGCGAGGGCCAGACTGAAGCCATGACGCGCGCATACACAATGGCGGGCGTGGATCCGAAGAGCGTGTCCTATCTGGAATGCCATGCGACCGGCACGCCGACTGGTGACGGTGTCGAGGTGCAGGCATCGGCGGACATGTTCGCGGGCAACAAAAATCTCGCCATCGGATCCCTGAAGGCCAATACAGGGCATCTCATCACGGCGGCGGGCCTGGCCAGCCTGCTCAAGCTGACCGAAGCGTTCAAGCGCGAAGCCCTGCCGCCTACACCGATTAGAGGTAACCTGATCGAAGTTGCTAGCCGGAACGGTATGAAAGTTCTGGGGGAGGCCGCACCGTGGGAGCCGCGTAACGGAATTCGCCGCGCAGCTATCAGCAATTTCGGTTTCGGCGGCAACAATGCGCATCTGATCCTCGACCAGTATGATCCGGAATCGGATTTGGTTGAGGCGCGGGAGGCCAAGCTGTCCGAGCAGGACATCGTGATCTGCGGGACAGGCCTGCTGGCGGGTTCTGACCGCGGGGCGGACGCCGTCACGCGCCGCATCATGAACCAGCCGATAAAGCCTGCCACAGCCTGCCGAAAGGTGGGCGCAGATCCGAAGACTGCGCGAACTCCGCCAACGGATTTGCTTGAGGCGGAACCTCAGCAGCTCGCCATTGTCGATGTGGTGGAAGAAGCGCTGCAATCGGTAAAGCCTGTCGCATCCGATCGGGTGGGCATTTTTACCGGCATGGGCTGTGCGTCAGATTCGGCGCGTTGGCTGTTAAGAGAACGCTTGGCAAATCTGGCAGGATTATCCCGGAACTCCGAGGAGCTTGCCACTGCGCAGGCCCTCATTGCGCCACCGCTTCATGCAGCCACCGTTCTAGGTGCCATGGCGAACATGACCGCCAATCGCGTGACCTATGCGCATGATTTCCAGGGCATGGGGTTCTCGGTGTCTGCCGAGGCGGCTTCCGGCCTTGCCGCGCTGGACCTCGCCGTCGAAGCGCTGCGCTTGGGTCAGCTGGATATGGCCATCGTGGCCGCAGCAGACTTTGCGACCGAACCGGTTCGTGCCGCTGCGCTCGCAGATATCGGCATTACAGTGCGACCTGGTGACCAGGCTGCGGCCATCGTCCTGAAGCGAAAAGACGACGCTGAAGCCGCATCGAATCGGAACTTCGGGTCTCTCCATGACGTCAACTGGTCTAAGGGCGGAGCGTCCGAAACAGGCGTCATAAATCGCGTATTCGGCAAGGCTCCTTGCGCCTCGGTCGTGTTCGAACTGGCCCTGCAAGCGCAGCTCTGCGCACGGGGGCATGTGCTGACGGCGGAAGGCGCGGTGCCGGACATACGGGAAACGTCTCTTCCGGTCGACATCTCGGTTGCAGCAACGCAGCTCAACACCGTTGGCTCCGTCACATTCGATCCTGCGGATGCGGTGCCCATACCAGATGCGCTGCGGCCGACACCCTTCCTGTTCTGGGCCTCGGCAAAAGACAAAGCGACGCTCGCCGCGCGCATGGCATCCGGCAAGGCCGGGGGCAGGGGCAAATGCCGTATTGCGATAGTGGCGCCCACTGAGGAAGCGCTCGCGGAACAGTTGGATTCTGCGCAGCAAATGCTGGAGCAGGGCAAAGCCCCTGTCGGCGACGGCGTCCACTTTGGCGAAGGCAAGCCTGAGGGCGAACTCGCCTTCATGTTCACTGGATCTGCGGCCGTTTATCCCCGCATGGGACGTGGTCTGCTCTCGGCCTTCCCGGAATTGCGCCAGCGTCTCGCCAAACTCGACAAGGCGGACGAGATCGCCCCACTGCTCGCCAAGGCAAGCCTAACGGAATTTGAACAATTGTGCGCTGGCACGCTGATGAGCCAGGCACACGCAATCCTGTTGCTGGACCTTCTCGGTCTCAAGCCGGATGCGGCGCTCGGCCTGTCGCTTGGCGAGAGCAACGCGCTGTTCGCTTTCGGCTTCTGGCGTGATCCCGGCGCTCTGCTGGACGAGATTTCCGATGCCGCCATGTATGAGCGCCATATCGGCGGCGAGTTCGAAACGGCAAAAGAGGCGTGGGGCCCGAACGTCCCGGCGGACTGGACCAATTGGCGTGTCCAGGCGCCGGTTGATGCCGTGAAGCGTGAAGTCGCCAAACATACCGGCGTCGAGATTACGATCATCTATTCGCGAACAGACTGCATGATCGG
>NZ_DEXB01000023.1:0-213 GCF_002366485.1 Hyphomonas sp. UBA3195 | reverse complement strand
CTGATTGTGCATGCCAAGGCCATGCAACCCTTCGCGGAGACGTGGCGCAAGCTGCATACACGCAAGATGCATGATGGGGGCGGGGTGCGTCTCTACGCCAATGCCGTCAATGCCGCCTATGAGCCGACCAGCGAAACCTCGGCAGATATGCTAACCCGGCAGGCCATCGATACAGTAGATTTTCCGCCTACGGTCGAACAGGCATGGAAAGAT
>NZ_DEXB01000027.1:0-3405 GCF_002366485.1 Hyphomonas sp. UBA3195 | reverse complement strand
GCGTGAATGGCCGGTCTGGGCCGGAAGTGACATATCTGAATTTCTGCGAGCGCAAAATACTGCAGCTGCAGTGCTGGTAAGTCTGGGCTCGAGCACTAAATCGCTCCGCGATAGGGCGCTTGTTTCTGGCGTTGCGCTGAGTTGGGATTTGTTTCGCGTTTTGTTATGTTGGGTGTGTGCTGTTGATCGAGGTGATTTTGCGGGAGTATCCGAAACTCTGCGTATGAGGTTTAGCCCATGCGGTTTCGACGGGTCATTTATTGAACCGTTCTGGGTATAGGATAGCGAACTGGTTTCGTGCGGCAACCCATTCTCTGACGCATCTGCCGGCCTTCTCGAAACTTCGGATCGCGAGATAGATCAGCTTTGTCGCGGCATCGTCGGTTGGGAAGCTGCCTCGCGTTTTGGTGGTTTTGCGGATGACGCGATTGAGGCTTTCGATCGCATTGGTGGTGTAGATGATTTTGCGGACCGCTGGTGGGAAGGCAAAAAACGGGATCACTTCCTGCCATGCCCGCCGCCAGCTCAGGGCGATTGAGGGGTATTTAGAGCCCCATTCCACCTCGAAATCAGCCAGGGCCTTCTCGGCCTCGCCGTCATCCGTGGCCTGATAAATCCGGCGCAGGTCTTTGGCCACGGCCTTACGATCTTTCCAACCGCAGAAGTTCAAGGAATGGCGCACCAGATGCACGATGCAAGTCTGGACTGTGGTCTCAGGGAAGGCCGCGTTGATAGCGTCAGGGAAGCCTTTTAGCCCATCTACCACCGCGATCAGAATGTCCTCCACACCCCGGTTGCGCAGATTATTCATGACACTGAGCCAAAATTTAGCCCCTTCATTATTGGCGATCCATAGACCCAGTACTTCCCGTTCGCCCTCCGGAGTGACCCCCAAAGCCACGTATACGGCCTTATTTTTGACCTGACGGCTTTCCGCGTCGCGGATCTTGACCCGGAGAGCGTCAAGAAAAACGATCGGATACATCGGTTCCAGGGCGCGGTTCTGCCAGTCCGACACCTCCTCCAGAACGGCATCAGTGACACGGCTGATAAGATCAGCTGACACCTTCAGGCCGTAAACTTCCTCAAGGTGGGCGCGGATGTCGCGGGTCGATAATCCGGCTGCATAGAGGCCAATGATTTTGTCATCCATCCCGTCGATCCGGGTCTGGCCCTTTTTGATCAGCTCAGGCTCGAAACTACCGTCGCGGTCGCGGGGAACGTCAATCGGAACCGTGCCGTCATGGCCCTTCAGCGTTTTGCGCGTCGCGCCATTGCGCCGGTTACGCTGCTCAGTGCCCGGGCGCGCGTCGGGCTCATAGCCCAGATGCTCGGTCAACTCTGCGCCAAGCATCCGCTCCATCAGCCGGACCTTGAGCTCCTTCATCAAACCTTGATCGCCCAGCAAATCGTCCGCGTTCTCAACGCCGCTCAGCAGCTCGTCTAAAAGTGCCTTGGAAATCGTCATCGTTGTCATGCTCCTTCGTTGGTGAAGCATGGGCCAAATTACTCATACACGGAAGATCGGACACTCTCGATTTTGCCTCGATCGACAGAGGGTTTTCCCATGAACATTCAGCATTCCACACCAATTACGCCCCTTCGCGCACGTATGATCGCCGACATGTCAGGGCGCAATCTCGGCCCTGCATCCCAGACAAGCCATCTGCGTGCCTGTAAACGATTTGCGGCCTGGCTCGGGCGCTCGCCAGAGACGGCGACTCCGGATGATGTGAAGTATTTCCAGCAGCATCTGGTGGAAAGCGGGACCAGTATCTGCACGCGCAACCAGACGATGACCGGGGTGAAGTTCCTGCTCCGTGTGACACTTCGACGGCATGATTTGGTCGCCGAGATCTTCAGCCTCAAAGAGCCCATGAAGGTGCCGCTGGTGTTGAGCAAAAAGGAGATCAAGCGCATCCTGGCCATGGCTCCGAGCCTGAAGGCGCGCGTGATGCTGTCGCTGGCCTATGGCTGCGGGATGCGGGCTGGCGAGGTCGTTCGGCTCAAGGTTGGGGATATCGATAGCGCGCAAGAGATCATCCGTATTGTACAAGCCAAAGGACGCAAGGATCGCAACGTCATGTTGCCGACGGACATTCTGGGCCTGCTGCGTGAGTGGTGGACAGAGCGACCCACCGGTCAGGATAAGGATGTGCCCGCACCCGAGCGGGTCCTGTTTTCCGGCTATCGTGGCAAGCACCTCTCGGCGCGACAGATGTCGCGACTGTTCAAACAGACGGCGCAGGAGGCCGGGATCACCAAACCTGTTACGTTGCATACACTTCGTCATTCTTTCGCGACCCATCTACTGGAACGCGGCGTCGATATCCGGGTGATCCAAGCCCTCCTCGGGCATTCCAAACTGACGACCACGGCGCGCTATGCCAGCGTTGCCACGGGCATGATCGCGGCAGTGGACAGTCCGTTGGATGATCTGAATGGGGCCAAACGGAAGAAGGGCAAGCCTAAGCCTTCGTAGGCCACTATGCCCGGTCCATCACTGGAGGTCGCGGATATCTTCCGTGACCATGGTGCTGCCTGGCGTGCGGCAAACGCAGGGCACATCAGCCTGAACCAGTTCAAAGTCATGAGCGCAATCAAGCGCTGCCGCACAGCAGCGCTTGGCGGTCATGTCGCGCGCTGTGCCGACTGCTCGCATGAGCACATCGCCTACAATTCCTGTCGCAATCGTCACTGCCCAAAATGTCAGGCCGGTGCGGCTAAGGCATGGCTGGTAGCACGGGAAGCAGAGCTGCTGCCGGTGCGTTATTTCCATCTCGTCTTCACACTGCCCAAGCCCATTGCCGATAATGCACATCAGAACAAACGCGAGATCTATAATCTGCTGATGCGGGTGAGTGCGGACACGGTGATCAGGATTGCTGCCGACCCAAAGCATCTCGGTGCGCGTGTTGGCATCACATCGGTTTTGCACACATGGGGCTCGGCGATGACGCACCACCCACATGTCCATATGATCGTCCCGGGCGGTGGCCTGTCTACGGATAGTTCAAAATGGGTCAGCTCCCGCAAGAACTTCTTTGTGTCTGTGCGGGTTCTGTCTCGCCTGTATCGGCGGCTCATTCTGGAAGGGCTGACCAAACTACACAAAGCCGGAAAGCTGCACTTCTTTGGAGACCATACTGAACTTGGTGATCGCGCGGCCTTCGACGCTTTCCTGCAACCACTGCGCAAAATAGACCGGGTCGTTTACGCCAAAGAACCCTTCGCCGGGCCCAAATCCGTGTTGGCCTATCTGTCGCGCTACACGCACAGGGTGGCCATTTCCAACAGCCGTTTGATCCGTTTCGATGCACGCAGCGTCACCTTCCGCGTCAAAGATTACCGTCTCAAAGGCGCGGGTCGCCAAACAACCATGACTTTGGCCACAAATGAGTTCAT
>NZ_DEXB01000026.1:0-17112 GCF_002366485.1 Hyphomonas sp. UBA3195 | reverse complement strand
TCGGGCCTCTCCTTTATTCAAATTAGGTGTCCGGCCCGCCGGACGCATGAACACCAGGCCGAATAGCCTGTTAAACGCGCCTCATAGCCATGTGCGGCGTGGGTTTCAAGCACGCAAATGCCAGTTCACTGCGGTCTAGTTTCCAGTCTTGCCCCGGTCGGAAACCCCGGATAAGCGGAAACAGCCAGAACTTACGCTAGGACAATGACATGACCACCGACCTCAAGCCTCATGCCGACCGGGTAAGCCAGACTTCTCTGAAGACGCTCGCAGATGCGCGTGCATCTTCTGCTCCGCTGCGCGCCGCAGGTTGGTCCATTGACCTTTCCCGACACTATCTGGACGCCGAAGCAGAAGCAGGATTGCTTCAGTTTGGGCGTGTCTCCGACCTTCAATCGGCTGCAGACAGCTTGTTCGCTGGTGATATCGTGAACCCTTCGGAGAGGCGCCCCGCCCTGCATTGGGCATTGCGCGCGCAGTCCGAATTGTCAGGCGAGGCCGAGACAGTCAGGCAAAGCGTTCTGCCCGCCCTCTCCTTTGCGCGGGATGTTGTTTCAGGCAGCGTGACGAGTTCGACTGGCCTACCTTTCAATGCCGTTCTCCACATCGGCATCGGCGGGTCTGATTTCGGTCCTCGCCTGATCGTCGACGCGTTCGAGGACAAAGCCTCGGGCAATATCGATCTCCGCTTCTGCGCGAATGTCGACCCCTTTGACCTGGACCGCGCCATGCATGGGCTTGACCCGACGCGCACGCTGGTCATCGGCGTCTCCAAATCCTTTGGTACCGAGGAGACCCTCTACAATCTCGCCCGAGCCCGGACATGGCTTGAAGAATCTGTTGGTGATCAATCGCAACAGCATCTCGCGTTGGTTACAGCAAATCCGGATCGCGCCAAGGCTTGGCTGAATGGCCGAGAAGCACATGTGTTTGATATGCCCCTGTCAGTGGGTGGGCGTTTCTCGCTCTGGTCGGCAGCATCACTGGCTTGCATGATCTATCTCGGCGCAGACACGTTCGAGGGCATATTGAAAGGCGCCGCCGAGATGGATGCGCATGTCCGGTCGGCTCCACTCGAAGAGAATGCCGCCATGCGCCTGGCCCTGCTCGACTATTGGAACGCGACAATTCGGAACGAAAAGATGCGCGTCCTGCTCGCATATGCGAACCGGTTGCGAATGTTGCCGACCTATCTGCAACAGCTTGAAATGGAATCAAATGGCAAGACGGTTGGCCCGACGGGCACAATGGTATCTGGTGCAACCGCTCCGGCGCTCTGGGGCGGCGAAGGATCGGTTGGCCAGCACTCCTACCATCAATGGCTACACCAGGGCTCACAAAACGTGCCTTGCGAATTCATCCTCGCTCCAGATCGCAGCCGGGATCCGGAAGGCATTAACGCTCTGACAGCTCATGCCTTGGCGCAGGCCGAAGTGCTCGCGAATGGACGGAGCTTCGATGAAGTCAAACAGGAAGAGCCTGATTTGTCAGACGAAGTCGCACGCCAGAAGGTCCATGCGGGTGGTCGCGCATCCACCTTCCTCGTACACAATACGTTCGGGCCAGCGGCATTCGGCGCACTGGTGGCCCTGTATGAGCATCGGACCTATCTCGCCGGGCATTTGTGGCAGCTCAACCCGTTTGACCAATGGGGTGTGGAACGAGGCAAGACGATGGCATCACGTCTCAAGCCAGCAGTCGAAGGTACCGCAGCGGCGGACGACGCGGTTACGTCAGCCCTAATCGCCATGATTGCGGGGGATTAACCGATCCGAATCCTGCGCGAAGTCTGTGTTGGCGAAACGCGCCAAGTCTTGCTGGACGATACGGGCCGACCTGTCGCACTCAAGATCACACGTTGGTCCGACAGCGAGACACAGCTGACCCTGGGCGCGCAGGCCCCTGCCCGGATCCGATCGCTACAACCCGAACAAGGCGGCGCATTTGTCGAGACGGCCGGTAAGGCTGAGGCGTTCCTGCGCTTGCCAGCAGACCACGGACTTACAGAAGGTCAGTCTGTAGACGTGACGGTCATGGCAGAGGCACGAAAAGACAAGCTGCCTCGCGTGTCGATGACCGACACGCGCATCCCAGCAGCAGACAACAACTCATGGCGCGAAGCACCAATTCACGATGTGGAGATCGGTGATGACCGCATTCAAGCGGCGTTTGACGAAGCCTCGTCGACAGTTGTGACCATCCCGAAGGGAGGGCGTCTGTGCATCGAGCGCGCCAGGGCTCTGACAGTGGTCGATATTGATAGCGCCGGGCGGCAAAGCAAGGGTAGCGCGGCGAGCCGCGCGCTTCAGCTCAATCTTGATGCTGCCCGAGAGCTGGCCCGACAGGTAGGCCTCCGTAGCCTCGGCGGTCTTGTCATCCTTGATTGTGTCGCGCCCCTCAATACCGGATCTCGTAAGAAGGTTCAGGATACGATGAAGTCCTGCCTGGAAGAGGTTGGTCTTCATACCACCACCGTCTTGGCACCGTCCAAACTCGGCTTGATGGAAATCGCGCTGCCTTGGCGCGAAACGCCGCTTCATGAACGCACGCTCGATTCTCGCGGTAACCCTACCGACGAGACACTTGCGCTGACGGGGTTGAGACTATTGGAGCGCACAGCCAAGCAAAATCCGATGCACAAGCTGACCCTTGAATTGCCAGGCCAGGCCAAGGTCTGGCTGGACAAGACGGGTGCGCCCCTTCTGGACAAGCTGTCAGACAAGTATGGTCAACGCTTCACATATCTTGCCTCGACGAAGCCGATGCCCACAGTATATCAGACCGCATGAGTAAACCTGTGTCCCCCAAATCCGTCCAACCGAAATGTTCCCAATGCCGCAAGAATCCTGTCTCTGCGCAGTACCGGCCCTTCTGTTCAAAACGCTGCGCCGATGTCGACCTGAACAAATGGTTGTCTGAAGGATATGCCATTCCAGGCGCACCGGCGGATGTGGCAGATGAGGTGCCGGGTCAAGAGATGTCAGAGGATGACTGAAAACAGCATGGACAAGTTCAAAACCCTTCGTTAGATACCGCGCTTCCCCAGTGGCCCGCCCGGGTAGCTCAGGGGTAGAGCAGCGGATTGAAAATCCGCGTGTCGGTGGTTCGATTCCGCCCCCGGGCACCATTCCAGACTTTCCGCACATTCATGCCGCTTGTTCATTGGATTGCGATCTGGCAACCGAGGTTTCCAGAACACCGGGTTCGTCCCATGCACCCTCGGGGCGGATGATGCGGTAAGGGTCTTCTTGCATTCGCAGCGCTAACGGATGGCGGGGAATTGGGATTTCGATCTCGCGATATTCGTAATCCGAGAACCAGAATGCCGGCCGACCCTCAATCAAACGACATTTGAAGGTTCGGGACCAGACCGGCCAGAGGCGCGACTGAATTTGGCCAATCATCCTCTCATACCCTTTACGCGAAACTATCTCGAAACCGGTTGCCAAGAGTACGCGCAATCCGACGCGCCCGCGCTCACACGGCAGCAAGGCGATCCGTTCCAGCTTCGCAAACTCCGCGAACCAGCGAATGCGTAATGTCCCGACCGGACGCCCTTTCGCCTTCAGAAGGAGATGTGTTGCGCAGAAGTCGTTGCCGTCAAATTCTTCCTCATATGGACAATCCTGTTCGCTGAGAAAGACGGCAGATCGAATGGCGCTGATCTGATGGAAACCATCGAGAGTTCTTACAATTTCTGTTGAGTATTCGAGATAAGCTTCAGGCGGCACGCGGCGGAGAAGCACAGACTCTCCGATCTTGTTTTGGATCTGGCTCATGATGTCTGGTCCAAAACCGTCTGGAATGGCGGCTGGATAAACAAATCTGGGAGCCCCCCTTCAAATTCTTGAAACCCCAAGCTCAACATGGAGCGCCGTCCGTCCTCCGTGGCGCCTCGCGCATAGGCGGGAAACACACCGAACATTTCCACACGAAGAACAGCGGACGCCGTCATGATTTTTTTTCGCGCTTCCCGCGAACTGCCCGCATAGACGCCGACATAAAATGCCGCGATATCCTTGCCCTGCGTTGCCAAATGCTCAGACGACGGCGCCGCAGGCACATAAGAACCATTCCTGACGGCAGCTTCGCCTTCCGCAGATAGCGGTATGGTCAGGAAAATGCCGTCAACCGGATCTCCCGTCACCCATGCCGTCATACCGGTTTGAACGTTCATCGCCGAAATCGCATCGACTGACGCTAGCTTTCCGTCAATCAGCGATTCCGCCATGGAAATGGCGGCTTGGAGTTCGTCGCGGTCTGCGAGCCGAAACCCAAAATCTCTTGCCCGCGCAGCAAGTACCTCAGGTTCAATATCCGCCCTTGCCCTATTTCTAGCCTGAGTTGCATTCATGAAAATTCTCCATTATATGGTTAATTTTCATGACATGAATTTGGGCGGGTGACTTCAGCACAAAATGAAACGGGGGCTTTCACACGCGCAAGGCAGTCAAGGCTCGTTCGATCAGTTTGACTGGGACCGGTTGAGAATCTTCCGCGCGGTGGCACGGACTTGCAGTATGAGCGCTGCCGCATCCCTGCTTGGCGTCTCATTGCCAACGATCAGCCGCAGGATAACCGAGCTCGAATCCACGCTGCATACAGAGCTATTCAGGCGGAACCACACGGGGGTAATCCTGACGAAGGCGGGAGACGCGCTACTGCGACACGCCGACCTTGTCGCGGACACGATCGAAGCCGCTCAGAACGAAGTCTGTAGTGCAGCAAATGATTCAGGAACGCACATCCAGCTTGTCTGCAGTGAGGCGATAGCTCTTTACTGGATCGCACCTCGTCTTGCGCAGTTCCAACTGAGCAATCCCGATACGATCGTCGATCTCACAATCAGCGATTCACCATCTGATTTTCACGACCTGGCGGGAGACATCGCCATTCAGGGGCTGCAACCAACCGAGTCTGACCTGATGGTCAGTCGTATTGGCAGATCGCACTATGCCGGCTTCGTATCGGCCGAATGGGAAAAGGATCACGCAATGCCATCGTCACTATCCGACCTGGCAAGGAGAAAAGCTCTTGTCCATAGTCCCTACTCTGAACTTCTTCAGATATCTGGAAACAGCTTCCCGGGTCTCGACATGATGCGCCGCATGAACACATTGGAGACAATGGTATCATTCTGCAAGTCCGCAATAGCGCCAGCCTTGTTACCTACCCACATAGCTGATCGTTTTCCCGATCTCGTTGTATGTCCGGCGCCTCGGTCTCCTGCGATAGACATCTGGCTCTACCATACGCCACGCGTCAGAAAGTTAAAAAATGGAGGTTGCTTTCTGGAGTGGCTCCACCACATTTTCGCAGCCGACCAAAGCGAATGGTTCCGCCAAGTTGATGTCACGCGTATGTGCTAACCTATGCGACCAGCCCCTGCTGCTGGGCAGCCAGTTCCCTGAGCGCCATTGGCGACCCCATGATCTGGCGGTTTACACCAATTCGCTTGTACCAGTAATGCAGGCCAACGAGATCCGTGAAGCCCATTCCGCCATGTACTTCCGTAGACGTTTTGGCAATGAAGGTTCCGACTTCTGCCATATGCGCCTTGGCGAGAAACGCCATCGCTAGCGCTTCATCATCCTCAACGTCCAACGCATGAGCGGCGTGCCATATCAACGCGCGTGCAGGTTCAAGTTTCGCCGCCATTTCAGCGCAAAGATGCTTCACCGCCTGAAAAGAGCCAATCACGCGACCGAACTGCTGGCGATCCCCCGCATAGGCAACGGCCTTGTCCAACATGCATTGGGCGGCACCGAGCGTGTCAGCGGCAAGAAGAATGCAAGCTACGGCGAACGTCTTTTCGACTTCGGCTCCCGTAATTTGCTGCTCGAACGAGGTAATTGTGACCTTCGAAAATTCACGCGTACGGTCGATCGTCTTGACCTGTTCTGCAGAACCGGCCCGACCGATCCGGACCGTGTCATTCGCCAGAAAAAGCAAGTGAGTCGAACGCGCGACGTCCATGGCCATGAGTGATGCCCCGGAGACGGCCTCGTCACGAATCGACAGGCCAGAACCATCCCGTCTCGAAAGAAAATCGTTAAGGGCTATGCCGAAGCGCGCATCGTTGTTCGCAATGTCGTTCAGAATGCTGGAACCAGAGTCACGCAACGCATAGGCTGCGACAGAGTTCGATAAGAAACGTGCGGGAACAATACCGTATCCGAAGCACTCCTGGACAAGGGCCGCGTCGAGCACACCGAGCCCCGACCCTCCATCTTTCTCCGGCACAAGTAGCCCATCGAGACCCAGCGCGGCCAGATTAGCAGCAAGCGTTTCAGCGACTTGGATTTCGCCCTCTGCAATCTGGCGAACAAGATCGAGCGACACTTCTTCGGCGACGAAGCGGCGAACGGTTTCCTGCAACATCACCTGGTCTTCTGAGAGTCCGAATTCCATTGATTTAACTCCTCGCCAGCCGGGGTTCGCGCGGCATGCCAAGCCCGCGTTCCGCAATAATGTTCTTCTGAATCTGAGCCGTACCGCCACCGATGATCAGTCCGAGATCATACATGTAGCGCCACTGCCAGGCCCCGCCGGACCTCAAATGCTCGCCCTCCTCATAGAGGATGCCAAGTTCGCCCAGCGCATCGATGGCCAAGGCCGCAATCTGGTGATTGAGTTCGCAGCCCTGAAGCTTCACGACCAGGCCTGCCAGCCCCGCCGCCTCGCCCTTGAGCCTGTTTGTTGTGATCCTCAGCCCATTGGCCTGCATGGCGTAGACTTCGGCCTGCAGCGTCATGAGCCGATCACGCAGCACCGGATTGTCGATCAGGCGTTGCCCGTTTACGGTTTCAACCTTCATCAGCTCGACCAGTTCGATGAACCGGGCCTTGGTGGCATTCGGGTCCCCCAGCATGCCCCGCTCGTGAGTGAGCGTTGCGTTGGCGACTTGCCAGCCCTTATTCACCTCGAACACGACGCCGCTTTTCGGCACTCGTACATCGGTGAAGAAGACCTCGTTGAAGTTTGCCGAACCGGTCATATCGACAAGTGGGCGTACTTCGATGCCGGGCGTATCCATCGGGAACAGGATATAGGTGATGCCATGATGCTTCTTGGCATCCGGATCAGTTCGGACGAGACAGAACATCATGTCGGCCTGGCGCGCCGTGGAGGTCCAGATCTTCTGACCATTGATGACGAAGTCATCGCCATCCTCGACTGCGCGCGTGCGCAGCGCCGCAAGATCAGATCCCGCGCCCGGCTCCGAGTACCCTTGGCACCAGATCAGCTCTCCCTTGAGCGTCCGCTCAATGTACGCCTCTTTCTGTTCCGGTGTTCCGAGTTCAAGCAATGTCGGCACCAGCATCGAAATGCCCTGACCGGCGAGCGGCCGTGGCACCCCGGAACGCGCGAACTCTTCGGCAATGATCCGGGATTTCAGGATATCGGGCTCGGCGCCATACCCGCCGTATTCGGTGGGAATGGTACGCGCCGTCAGGCCTTCCCGGATCAGGAACTCCTGCCAGGCGAGACGTTTCGGATGCTTCAGGCCTTTGTCGTCAGGGCCCGGCGCAAGATGGGCGTTGGCTTTCAGCGTTTCTGCGACCTGGTCACGAAACGCGGCGTATTCGGGGCTCAATGTCAAATCCATAAGCTAACTCTCGAACAGCTTCCCCAAGGGCTGGCAATATGAAACCGAAGTCTGTCTTGCAGAACGTTGGGGAAAGCCTGTTAGCGCTGGCTGTAGTCAAAGGAGGACACTCATGCCCGTCGAGTACAAGAAACAAGGCAATGTCGCGATCATCACCATGAACCGACCCGAGGCACGCAACGCCATCAACGCCGAAATGGCAAGCACTATGGAAGCCGCGATCGACCAAATGGAATCTGATCCGGAAGTCTGGGTCGGCATTCTCACTGCCGTCGGCAAGGCATTTTGTGCCGGCGCAGACCTCAAGGAGATCTCCGCAGGGAATGGTGCTGGCCTGTCCACGAAGAAAGGCGGGTTTGCAGGAATCGCACGTCGCGAACGGACCAAGCCACTGATCGCGGCCATTACAGGATCTGCCCTCGCAGGCGGCACCGAGATCGCCCTTTCGTGTGACATGATCATTTGCGCGGACAACACGAATTTCGGTCTTCCGGAAGTAAAACGCTCCCTCGTCGCCGGAGCTGGCGGCCTGTTCCGCTTGCCCCGCGCTGTCGGGCGCGCTGTCGCGCTTGAAGCCATCCTGACAGGTGACCCACTTCCGTCACAGCGGGCCTATGAACTCGGTATGGTCAACAAGGTTGTGCCAGAATCCGAAGTGATGGGCGAAGCCGAAGCGCTTGCCGCAAGGATCACCGCCAACGCACCGCTCGCTGTCGCCGCCAGCCGCGCCGTGGCGATGGATGCAACCAGCAAGACGGATGACGAGCTCTGGAAAGACAGCGGCAAGGCATTTGCCGGCATTGTCGGGACGGAAGACTTCAAGGAAGGCCCGAAAGCGTTCATCGAAAAACGTGCGCCCGTCTGGAAGGGCCGCTAACGACTATACCTGTGATCTGAGCCACCGGACCGCGCCCAACCCGGCCGCGCGTCCGGTGGCCATGCAGGCCGTCAGCAGATAACCGCCTGTGGGCGCGTCCCAGTCCAGCATCTCGCCCGCGCAGAACATGCCAGGCTGTTCCTTCACCATGAATTGATCGTCCAGCACATCGAAAGAGACGCCGCCCGCCGTGGAGATCGCTTCATCCAGCGGGAAAGGCTTTGCAAGCGGGATCGGCAGACATTTGATCAGTCGGGCCAGACGTTCCGGCTCATTGGAGACATCCAACCCACCAAACTCGAGCAACAATGCGCGCTTCACGCCTTTCAGGTTTGCTGCTTTGCGGAGATGGTTTGAAAGCGACTGTTTTCCCCGGTCTTGTTTCAGACGGCTGACCAGAGCTTCCTCCGAGAGGTCGGGCGCAAGATCAATCTCCAAAGTCGCCTTCCCGTTATTCTCCACCCTGTCGCGTACGGCGAGTGACAGCGTGAAGATCGCACCACTTTCCACGCCCCGGTCGGTCACAACGAATTCTTCCCGGCTGGTCTGGTCCCCGAAACGAACAGCAACATTCTTCACGGGCGTTCCGACAAATTCCGTCCTGACACGGTCTGACCAGTCGACGATGAAGCCGCAATTGGACGGCCGGAAAGGCTCTGTGTGTATGCCCCTCTCGGCGAACACAGATGGCCAACTCCCATCCGAGCCGAGCCGCTTCCAGCTTCCTCCGCCCAGAGCAAATATCTGTGTGTCTGATTGTACAGATATTGGCCCCTCTGGAGTGTCAAAGATCATGTCAAAATCGTCGCTCCATCCCGCCCATCGATGCCGTGTATGTAGCTGGACGCCGTGCGACTGCAGCCGTGCAAGCCACGCCCTCAGGAGCGGCGATGCTTTCATTTGTACCGGGAACACCCGGCCCGTTGGCCCAATTGTCGCCTCGACACCGAGAGCCCGCATCCATTCCGCAATGGCTGCTGGCCCAAATTCGCCAAGGGCAATTTTCAGCATGGGTGCCACACTTGGAAACCGCGAGGTAAATGCTTCCCCCTCGCGCATATTGGTAATGTTAAGGCCGCTCTTGCCAGCCATCAGAAATTTCCGTGCCGGGCTGGGCATGGCTTCATAGAGTGAAACGGCATACCCGGCGTCAGACAGGATTTCTGCTGCCATCAGGCCAGCGGGTCCAGCGCCGATAATGGCAACATTCGGCGAGTGCTCAGTCATCGCGATTGACGCGCGCCTTGCCCCGGCCAAGCGCGAGCGCCTTGATCGCGCCTCGGAAAGTCTGCACTTCCTGCCGCGTCCAGTCAGCCCGGACAAGGGCAGCACGCAAATTGTCTTTCATGAGCGGTGTCTTTTCCGGCGGGAAGAAATAGCCGGCGCGTTCCAACTCCTCTTCGAAATGCTCGAACATGCGGAAGAGCTCATCTCGCGGGGCTGGCTCGCCCAGTTTCGCCTTGTCCTGAGAGATCACCAGATCCGATTGCTCGCGGCGCTTTCCCCACTCTGCGCAGAACACACAGACAGCTTGAGCAAGGTTGAGGCTCTTGAACTCCGGATCGACCGGATAGGTCATCAGGAAGTCTGCAACAGCCACGGCATCGTTCGGCAGGCCTGATTTCTCAGCGCCGAACATGATGGCCGACTGACCGCCCCCCAATCGCTCGAACGCCGTATCCGCAGCTGAGCCCGCATCCCCGACGCGCTTTTCGATGCCGCGTAGGCGCGCCGTAGCTGCTGCGAGCCAGGTGATGCCCTCCAGCGCGTCTGGCAAAGTCTCGAAGACGCGCGCTACCACACCCGACTCGAACGCCCCGGCAGACATTGTATCTGCGGCAGGATTCGGCCAGCCATCCCGCGGCGTAACCAGACGAAGGTCGGTCAGGCCGAAATTGCGCATCACACGCGCCGCAGCGCCAATATTCTCACCCAATTGGGGGCTATGAAGGATAATTGCGGGGTTGCGCTGATCTGACATGGTTTTCCCTGTTTTGACGCGGCTGTGGGCTCTGCTATAGCCCTGCGAGAATAGTGCAACCGCAGGGAATACAAACATGGCGAAAATCAAGGTCAAAAATCCAATCGTCGAGATGGACGGGGACGAAATGACCCGCATCATCTGGCAGATGATCAAGGACCGGCTGATCCATCCTTATCTCGACATCGACCTCAAGTATTACGACCTGTCGGTCCAGAAGCGTGATGAGACGGACGACCAGATCACCATCGACGCAGCCAATGCAACCAAACAATACGGTGTCGCTGTCAAATGCGCCACGATCACACCGGATGAAGCCCGCGTTGAAGAGTTTGGCCTGAAGAAGATGTGGCGTTCGCCAAATGGCACGATCCGCAACATTCTCGGCGGCGTAGTCTTCCGCGAACCAATCGTGATCTCCAACGTCCCACGTTTGGTGCCAGGCTGGACGAAGCCGGTTGTGGTTGGTCGTCACGCCTTTGGTGACCAATACAAAGCCACGGACTTCCTCGTTCCCGGCAAGGGCAAGCTGACCATGAAATGGGAAGCATCCGACGGATCCGATTCCAAGGAATTCGAAGTCTTCGACTTCCCTTCCTCCGGTATCGCCATGGGCATGTACAATCTCGACGAGTCCATCCGTGACTTCGCGCGCGCCAGCCTGAACTACGGCCTGCAGCGCAAATGGCCGGTCTACCTGTCGACCAAGAACACGATCCTGAAAGCCTATGATGGCCGCTTCAAGGACATTTTCCAGGAAGTGTTCGACGCTGAATTCGCAGACAAGTTCGCCGAGTTTGGCGGCACCTACGAACATCGCCTGATCGACGACATGGTCGCAGCGGCCATGAAATGGTCCGGCGGCTATGTCTGGGCCTGTAAGAACTATGACGGCGATGTCCAGTCCGACACGGTCGCCCAGGGTTACGGCTCGCTGGGTCTCATGACGTCCGTTCTGATGACACCGGATGGCAACACGGTCGAAGCCGAAGCCGCACACGGCACGGTGACGCGTCACTACCGCAACCACCAGAAGGGCGAAGCCACGTCGACCAACTCGATTGCGTCGATCTTTGCCTGGACCCGCGGACTCGACCATCGCGGCCGTATGGATGACACACCAGACGTGCGTGCCTTCGCCCAGAAGCTGGAAGAGACCATCATCAAGACGGTCGAGAATGGCCAGATGACAAAAGACCTCGCCTTGCTCGTCGGTCCGGATCAGGAATGGCTGACGACTGAAGGCTTCATCGAAGCGGTCGACAAGAACTTCCAGGAAGCCATGTCGAAATCCTGATAATCTCAGGCCTTACAGAACAAAGCCCCGCAGCTTGGCTGCGGGGCTTATTTGTTCAAGCGATGTATTTGGCGACAAACCATGCGCCCCAGACGATCCCGAGCAACGGGATCAGCGCCACCAACCAAATTGGGCGAGCCTTTACGTTCCCAAGCTTCTCCTCCGGCTCCATCACGCCTCTCCCAGAAGCGTGCGCACATGGTCTTCAAGATCAAGTTGACGCAACCGTTTCAATCGCTCGGTCAACAATATGCGTCGTAGCCTTTGATAGGCCACTTCAAGATCGTCGTTCACAATCACATAGTCATAGCGGCGCCAATGCATGATCTCCCGTTTGGCGTCGTCCATGCGGCGGGCAACAATCTCCGGGGTCGAGCCGGGTCGGGCCGCGAGACGTTTCTCCAGCGCGCTGATGCTGGGTGGGAGAATGAATACCGATACCACATCGTTTGGCATCTGGTCGTGCAGCGCATCGGCGCCCTGCCAGTCCACATCGAACAAGACATCCTCGCCCGCATCCAGCTTGGCGACCGTGTCGGCCTTTGGCGTTCCATAATACTTGTCGAAAACGTGCGCCCATTCCAGGAATTCCCGCCGTTCGATCATGTGATGAAACTCGTCGACAGACCGGAAGTGATAGTCTTTTCCGTCGTTTTCGCCGGGGCGTGGTGGACGCGTGGTCGCCGACACGGACAGATTCACATCGTCGAACTCTTCGATCAATTTTTTCGCGAGCGTTGTCTTGCCTGCACCTGAGGGGCTCGACAGCACCAGCATGAGCCCCCTGCGGTGCCCATGATCCTTTGGATGTCCACTATTCGACATTGGCTGCCTGCTCCTTGAACTGGTCTATGGTTCCTTTGAGACTGAGCCCGGCATTCGTCAAATCAAGGCTAACAGATTTCGAGCAGAGCGTATTGGCTTCACGGTTGAGTTCCTGGGCGAGAAAATCAAGCTTCCGGCCCACCGGTGAGCCACCGGAAAGCAGTTTTCGCGCAGAGTCGAAGTGTGCGAGCAAACGGTCCAGCTCCTCGCGGACATCGGCCTTCGCAGCGGTCAGCGCGAGTTCGGCTGCCAGCCGTTCCGGTTCCACCTGCTGGTCTGCCCCCAATTCTTCCAATTGCTTCGTAAGCCGTGCCTTGAGCAATGCAGGCTGGTCCCCTGCGAGCGAGATAGCGGTGTCCGTCGCCGATACCAGTTCGTCGACCAGGTCTGACAGCATCGCTTTCAGCGCGCGCCCCTCAGCCTGACGTGCCTCGTCCAACTCCGCAAGCGCCGCGCCCGCAGCAGATTCAAGTTCAGCCATCACGTCCGAATTCGCCGCAACGTCCCGTATGTTTGTGGATCCGATTTCCACAACGCCTTTTACGGTCATCAGGGTGGCGATGGCTTCGCTGGAAATGCCAACGCCGTGCGCTTGTTCCGCCGCCGCCAGCAATGTGTCCAGCAAGGCCTGATCGATCGTGGCGCCCCCCGCCTGTTCACTAAGTTCAATCCTGAGCGAGACCTGAAGGGATCCGCGATTGAACCGTTTCGAAGCCGCGGCTTTGATCACACGTTCCAACGCATCAAACCCGGGAGGGGTGTTCACCCTTACATCCAGTCCTCGCCCATTCACGCTCTTGGCCTCCCAAGCCCAAGCGCCCCATTCCGCTTCCCCTGTGACGCGGGCAAAGCCGGTCATGCCGGATAGGTTTTTCATTTCCCTGCCCGCTCCCTCTGGATTTCTTCGCGTTCATATTTGCGAT
This sequence comes from Hyphomonas sp. UBA3195, assembly GCF_002366485.1. Lineage (NCBI taxonomy): Bacteria > Pseudomonadati > Pseudomonadota > Alphaproteobacteria > Hyphomonadales > Hyphomonadaceae > Hyphomonas > Hyphomonas sp. UBA3195. Next base: position 3,600 of record NZ_DEXB01000026.1, on the reverse strand, counting down.
AGGCCGCGACATTGCGATTGTGTTCGGCCAGCGTCTTCGCGAACAAATGGCCGCCCTTGCCGTCTGCCACGAAAAAGATGTGGCCTGTCTCATCGGGGTTCAGGACGGCCGCAATTGCCTCCCGGCCCGGATTGCAGATCGGCGTCTTTGGCAGACCATCAATCTGATACGTATTCCAGTCCGTCTTCCGGTCGATCTCGGATCGATAGAGCGTTCGGCGCTCTCCACGACGATTGTACAGGGGCTCACCCCTGGAGATCCCGTAGATGATCGTCGGATCGCTCTCCAAACGCATACCTCGCTTCAGACGGGTAACGAACAGGCCAGCAATCTGTGGGCGCTCTCCGGCGATACCGGTTTCCTTCTCGACAACGGAGGCAAGGATTACCGCCTCTTCCGGCGTTGAAATGGGCAGACCTTCAGCGCGCCTGGGCCACAGGTCTGCCAACATGTCGGCTTGTGCCTTGCGCATTCGCTCGACCAGTTCTGCGCGGGTGGTGCCGCGCTGAAAGAGGTATGTGTCCGGGAGCAGCGTGCCTTCACCGATTTCCGTCTCCGGCATCTCGCCAGTAAGGATCGGGTCAGCTTCAAGGATTTTTAGTAATTGTGACGTGGTCCGGCCTTCCGGCAGCGTTATCTTGTGGAGGACCGATTTGCCCTCAATCAGGACATCCATCACGTCTGTCACACTCGCGCGCGGCTCGAGAATGAATTCGCCGGTCTTGATGGCAAGTTCAGTGCCGTCGAGCCGTGCCTTCAGGCGTACCAGACGGTCGTCCTGCACGATACCGTCCTGCTCCAGCCGCAAGGCTACGCGGGTCAACGTTTCGCCCGGCTCAACCGTGAAGACGTGCTGCTCTGTGGAGGGGCCCGGTTTCGAGACTTCGTTCTGGAACCAGAGCCATCCGCCGCCAAGGGCTGCGCCACCCACAAACAGCAGGAGCACCAGCACCGAAAGCAGGACTTTGATGAATTTCATGAACGCCTCGCGAATCCTGACTGTGCCAGCCTACATGCCAACCCCAGCCCGGAGAAACAGGCTTACTGAACTTCCTTGAGAACCAGCGATGCGTTCGTGCCGCCAAAGCCGAAGCTGTTGGACATGGCCGCACGCACCCGGCCCTTCTTGGCCTTGTGCGGGATCAGGTCCAGAACAGTCTCGAAGCTCGGATTGTCGAGGTTCAAGGTCGGCGGCATCACCTGGTCGCGGATCGCGAGTGCGCAAAACGCACTCTCGATGGCTCCGGCAGCGCCGAGCAAGTGTCCTACGGCCGACTTGGTCGACGACATGGACATGTTCTTGGCATGCTCGCCGAAGGCCCGCTCTACGGCACCGGCTTCACCTTCATCCCCCTTCGGGGTCGATGTGCCGTGGGCGTTGACGTAGTCGATCTCTGACAGGTCCATGCCCGAATGCTTGAGCGCCATCTTCATGGCACGGTATCCACCCTCCGCGCCTTCAGCAGGGGCCGTGATGTGATAGGCGTCACCCGTCAGGCCGTAGCCTGCGACTTCCGCATAGATCTTCGCACCGCGTGCCTTTGCATGCTCGTACTCTTCGAGCACGACGATGGCGGCGCCTTCACCCATGACGAAGCCATCCCGGTCCTTGTCATAGGGGCGCGAGGCCTTTTCAGGCGTATCATTGAAATTCGTGGACATAGCCTTGGCAGCGCAGAACCCTGCGATACCGATGCGGCCAATGACAGCCTCGGCGCCGCCTGCAACCATGACATCCGCATCGCCATATTTGATGAGGCGGGCAGAGTCGCCGATCGCGTGAGCGCCGGTAGCACAGGCCGTCACCACCGAATGGTTGGGCCCTTTGAATTTGTGCCGGATCGATACCTGGCCAGAGGCCAGATTGATCAAAGCAGCAGGGATGAAGAACGGGCTCACCTTGCGCGGCCCGCTCTCATGAAGCGTGATCGCAGTCTTGTAGATCGATTCAAGACCACCAATACCGGACCCGATGAGAACGCCAGTGCGCTCCTGACCTTCGTCATCCTCGGGCTTCCATCCGGCATCCTCTACAGCTTCGTCTGCTGCAGCGATCGCATAAAGAATGAATTCGTCGATCCGACGCATCTCTTTTGGGGAGACGAATTTGGCCGGATCAAACGCATGGGGATCTCCTTCGCCGCCGCCGCGGCCTGTTACCCACGGAACCTGAAACGCAATCTTGCACGGCATATCTTCGGGATCGAACGTATCAATACGTCCAGCCCCAGATTTGCCTTCAAGCAGGCGCTCCCAGGTTGCCTCACGGCCAGCGGCCAAGGGTGAAACAATCCCGATTCCGGTAATAACAACGCGGCGATCTGACATAGAAATCCTGGAAATCTTAGATGTGGGCTTTGATGTGCGTTACCGCATCACCAACTGTGCGGATAGATTCCTGCACATCATCCGGGATCTCAATGTTGAACTCTTCCTCGAAAGCCATGACCAGCTCGACGAGGTCAAGAGAGTCAGCGCCGAGGTCGTCGATGAAGCTTGCGCTCTCAACAACTTTGTCACCATCCACGTCGAGATTATCGACAACAATTTTTTTAACGCGTTCTAGAACGTCAGACATGAGTACCTCTCTGAAAATGCCTGAGGACTGGCCCAGATTCGAACCATTGTGTTGCGCCTAGCATACACTGGGGACGAGCGCCAAGTCCTATGAGTGGGGCTTGCTGTAGTGAAATCAGATCATTGCCATGCCGCCATTCACGTGGATTGTCTGTCCCGTGACATATGCAGCCTGGTCTGAAGCAAGATAAATGGCTGCAGCGGCAATGTCTGCACCCTGGCCGAGACGACCTGCAGGAATCTGTCCCAAAAGGGCGTCTTTCTGCTTTTCCGGCAACACTTCCGTCATGGGTGATTCGATGAATCCGGGCGCAATCGTATTGGCGGTAATACCGCGGCTGGCGACTTCCTGGGCCAATGATTTGGTAAATCCGATCATGCCAGCCTTGGAGGCGCAATAATTGGCTTGGCCCGGATTTCCGGTAACACCGACAATGGATGTAATTCCGATAATCCGGCCGTGGCGGCGCTTCATCATGCCTCGCACACAGCTCTTGGTGAGGCGGAAATAACTGCCCAGATTGACCGACAGAACATCGTTCCAGTCTTCATCCTTCATCTGCATCAGCAGCTTGTCGCGCGTGATACCGGCATTGGCGACGAGAATGTCGAGCGGGCCGATTGCTTCCTCAGCCCGGCCCACAAGGCCATCGACTGATTCCGCGTCAGACAGGTTGCAGGGCACGATGGCGCTCTCGCCTTTCAGTGTGCCGGCAACTTCTTCCAGCACGTTCTCACGTGTCCCGGAGAGAGCCACTTTGGCGCCCGCTTCGGACAAGGCTTGTGCGATGGCGCGGCCAATTCCGCCGGAAGCACCGGTCACGAGGGCCGTACGGCCGGTAAGATCAAACATCTTGTCTATCCCTTCATTGCTTCTGCAAAGGCTTCGAGATCCTCGGGAGTCCCGAGCGTAAAACCGTTGAGTGACTTGTCGATTCGGCGTTGCATCACCGTCAGCACCTTGCCATTGCCTGCTTCGCCCGTCGCTTCAACTCCCTGAGCGACCATGAATTGCACACTCTC
>NZ_DEXB01000032.1:0-11682 GCF_002366485.1 Hyphomonas sp. UBA3195 | reverse complement strand
CACCTACCGGATGACGCGCCGCCTCCGTTCCCGCCTTTCGAGGCGTGGCACATGCCGGGCCAGTTGTTCTGGCTCGCGATCCTTTTCGCGACCCTCTACTTCTCCCTCTCGCGCTTCATCCTGCCAAAGATGTCGGACACGATCGAAAAACGGTCTGACCGCATCGCCTCTGATCTTGATCAGGCAGCCAAGCTGAACGAGCAGGCCACCGAAGCCCAGCAGGCGCTCGAACTGCGCATTGCCCAGGCCAAGGCGAAAGCCCGCGAAACAGCGAACAAGGCAGCGGCCAAGATTGATGCCGAAATGACGGCTGAAACGGCTCGCGTCGACGCCGAGATCGAAAAGAAGCTGGACGCTGCCGAAGAGCGGATCTCCGCCCTGCGCGCAACGGCCATGCAGAATGTCGAACAAATCGCTGTAGACGCAGCTGACGCCATGACGGCCCGTTTCGGCCTCAAGGCCTCTGCGGCTGACCTCAAGAAAGCCGTTTCGACGGCTCTGAATTAAGAGAAACATGCAGATGACCCTTCGTCTTGCCCCTGCCCTCACCTTCGCTGCGCTGGTCGCATCACCCGCCTTTGCCGCATCTGATGCGCATGGCGGTGGCGGCTTCATCGGCGGCTTCATGTATTCGCTGACCGATCCGGTCACGCACACCGCATTCCTGGCTTTCGCGGCCTTCCTGTTGATCGCATGGCGCATGGGCGCCCTGAAGACGATCCTCGGCGGCCTCGACAAGCGCGCAGACGACATCCGCAACGAGCTGGAAGAAGCCCAGAGCCTGCGCGAGCAGGCGGCTGAAGCCCTCGCCCTCGCTGAGCGTCGCCAGCAGGATGCAGACAAGGAAGCCGAAGCGATGATCGCCCAGGCCAAGGACGACGCCAAGCGGATCATGAAAGAGGCTCGCAAGGATATTGCAGACCGCCTCGCCCGCCGCGAAGCGCTGGCCGAAGCCCGCATCACCCGCGCCGAAGCCGAAGCGACCGAGGAAGTCCGCCGCGCCGCTGCAGACGCTGCCACGGCCGCTGCGAAACGCCTTCTGGCCGAAGACACGGCCGTCGACCAATTCGAATCCGCTGCCCGCGAAATCGAAAAAGCCCTCGGCTAGAGCGGGGACACCTTTCAGCCTCTCCCCAGCTCATATTTTTCAAGACCCCTGACCTGCCGCGCAGTTCAGGGGTTTTTTGTATCTGCTATCCAACCGCCCTCTGCTCGACGGCAAACTCTGGGGCATGGACACCCTGCTCGCTCCACTGGCTTCGCCCCTGCCTTCCTGTCTGGAACCCCATAGGTTCTGGATCTGGCTGCAGATGGTCGCGTGGCGTCTCTATGTGCGCGCCGTGAAAGGCAGGGGCATCCCGTTCATGACGGTCATTGATCGGCAGGGAACCGTATACCTGAAATGGATCGGGCATCCTCCGCACGAATTCCCGCAAGCTCCCGACGACCCGCTGGCCTTCACACCGTCAAAAGCCTTCCGCATCGCGCTTGGCGATCTGTCGTCCGCCCATCCGGGTGAGCGTGGGAGACTCAGCTCACCTACCACGAGCCCCTCGACCTGCGCCCCCGTCAGCGCATCAGTCAACTCACCTGTCAGCGCCTCGGTCAGCGCCTATGCGGCCGCTGTGCCCGCTCCGGACACCTGACCGCAACCCTTCCCCCGGAAAACTCATCAGCCCACCCAGCGCCCTCACAGGCGTCGCTCAGGCTTGTCCAATTGCGGGCGGACTGGCGCGGCGTGCCCGACCCGGCGTCTCTCCGACATGTTTCTTGAATGCCCGTTTGAAAGCTGCCTCGGAACTGTAGCCCACAGTTTCTGCCGCTTCCGCGATCGACACGCTGCTGTTTGACAGCAGGCTGGAAGCCAGTTGCATCCGCCAGCGCGTCAGGTAACGGGATGGCGGCTCGCCCGTATATGCCGCGAACCGGTCAGCCAGAGCCGAACGCGACATGCCCGCTTCCTTGGCCAGCTTGTCCAGCGTCCACGGCTCAGCGGGACGTGTATGGATCAGGCGCAGTACCGCGCCCACCCGCTCATCCCGCAGGCCCGAAATCCAGCCAACCGAATCTTCACTCAAGGTCTCGATATAGTGGCGCAGCGTCTGAACGAACATCAGCTCGCTCAACTTGGCCAGAACCGTCTGGCTGCCGGCTTCCGGGCGCTCATCCTCGTCCAGCGCCGAGACGATCAAATTCTGCATCAACGCCCATGTACTGTCGGTGGGCCGCACGATCATCATCCCTGGCAAGGCGCTCAGCAGCGGATTGAATGGCCGGGCATCACAGCCGAAATATCCGCAAACAAACGTTGCGGGCGTGCCGTCTCCGCCAATCTGGACGTGATTATAGGGCGTCACGCGCTTGGCCGCATCCCGATACGGCTCCACGTCAACCTTTGGGATCATGTTCGGCTTCTGATCGGATGCGATGAAATGCTCTGCCCCCTGAGGCAAGATCATGATCTCGCCAGACCGCAGGGTCTGCGGTTCGGTATCGCCTGCGGCTGACCACGCCCACGCATCGCCATCAATCATCACGTGAAACGGAATCACATGCTGGACATGCGGCATCACGATGGAGCCGATCTCGTCCATTGACGGGTTGGTCGTTACCCAGGGCGCCGACGCATTGACCTTGAAATAAAAGGCCGCTTCAAATCGAACGGCACTCAAAACCTGCGATAATACATCTATACGCGTCCCCCTGAGACCGAAACGGCCTCGATCCGAGCCACACTCTGGATGAATGAGCATTTTTTCCGGATGCAGGAGAATTACGTATTTAGGGCAACAATGCAAATATCCTCCCACGAACAGCGCGATTGTCGTGCTTATGGGGGACGGAGAAACGCAATGACCGATATTGTAATCAATACACTGGGCGGGAGCACGCAAAGCTATTCCGCAAACGAACTTCAACAGTCGACCGGATGCCGGATCATCACGCCGGAGGCCGATGACTATGACGCGCGCCGCGCCATCTGGAACGGCATGATCGACAAACGGCCGGCCGCCGTCCTGGTCACCAGGGACGAAGCTGGCATCGCCGCTGCGGTAAGCTTCGCTTCCACCAATGGCTTGCTCATGTCGCTGCGCTCTGGCGGACACAACATCGCTGGCATGGCGCTTTGCGATGACGGGCTCGTGCTCGACATGCAGGACATGAAATCGGTCACTGTCGATCGGGAGGCCCGGACGGCGCGGGTTCAGCCCGGCGCGTCTCTCGGCGATGTCGACCGGGCCACACAGGAATTCGGACTGGTCGTGCCAACGGGCATCAATTCAACAACAGGAATAGCCGGGCTGGCGCTGGGGGGCGGATTTGGCTGGGTGACGCGGAAGTATGGACTGACGGTGGACTGCCTGAAATCCGTACGGCTCGTGACCGCTTCCGGCTCGATCATCACTGCAAGCAAGACTGAAAATTCCGATATATTCTGGGCCCTTCAGGGTGGTGGTGGGAATTTCGGTGTCGTCACCGAATTCACATTCGACCTGCACCCCGTTGGCCCGGAAGTGTTTGCAGGCATGCTGGTCCATCCGATTGCAGATTTTCCAGATGTGACCCGCGCACTTCAGGCGCTCGTTGCAGACGCGCCGGACGAACTGACCTGCTGGGCCGTTTCGCGCAAGGCCCCGCCCCTGCCCTTCATACCTGAGGAATGGCATGGCCGCGAGGTCATGGTGGTTCCTTTCTGCTTTATCGGTGATCTGAACGCTGCAGAGGCCGCCACATTGGGCGTGCGCTCCATCGGAAATCCGATTGCAACTCATTTTGGCCCGATGCCGTTCGCCGACTGGCAAACCAGTTTCGATCCGCTGCTCACCGAAGGCGCACGCAATTACTGGAAAAGCCATGATGTCGCCGCCTTCAGTGACGCCGCCATCGACATTATACATGAAGCGGTCAACAATCTGCCTTCGGATGAATGCGAGATTTTCTTCGGGCATGTCGGTGGCGCTGCGACGCGCATTCCGGCGGATGCCACGGCTTGGCCAAACCGTCAGTCCCATTTTGTGGTCAACGTCCATACGCGCTGGCAAGACCCGGCCGATGACGGAAAATGTGTTCAATGGGCGCGGAAACTGTTCCAGGCATTGGAGCCGCACGCCATGGGTACGCGCTACGTAAACTTCATTCCCGAGGGGGACGAAGCCAATAATCTGGAAGACGCCTTTGGGGAAAATCTTGACCGGCTTGTACGCATCAAGGAAGCAACCGACCCCGACAATCTGTTTCGCACGAACATCAATCTGACGCGCAAGATACCAGCCGGGGTGGCCGGCTAGCTCAGCTGGAGCTCGACCAGGCGCTTATAGGCGCCACTGGAGGCCATCAGCGCGTCATGCGTGCCTTCCTCCACCGCGCGGCCGTCTTCCATCACAATGATGCGGTCGGCCGCGCGAACTGTAGAAAGGCGATGCGCAATAATCAGCGTGGTGCGGCCCTTGGAGAATTCCGCAAGGGCCGCCTGCACTTTTGCTTCGCTCTCGGCGTCGAGGGCCGATGTCGCCTCGTCCAGCAACAGGATCGGCGCACCGCGCAGGATCGCCCGCGCCAGGGCCACGCGCTGGCGTTGGCCGCCGGAAAGGTTGCGGCCCATCTCACCCGCCGGCGACTGGTAGCCGTCCGGCATGGCAGTAATGAAGTCATGCGCATTGGCCGCCTTGGCCGCCGCCTCGATCTCTGCATTGGTCGCGCCAAGACGCCCGAGCGCAATATTGTTCTGGACCGTATCGTCGAACAGCGCCGAATCCTGCGCCACCAGCCCGATATTGGCCCGGAGCGTATCGCCCACAACGCCGCGCACATTCTTGCCATCCACGCTTACCGCGCCGGACTCGGCATCATAGAGGCGCATGAGCAGGTTGAAGACAGTCGACTTGCCCGCGCCCGACGGTCCGACAATCGCCACCGTTTCGCCCGGCGCGGCGACAAAGGACAATCCGTTCAATGCCCGCGTGCCATCCGGATAGGCAAAGCTGACCCCATCAAACACCACATGTCCGTTGACCCGGTTCAAGCGCTCAGCATCTGGCGCATCCGCAATATGAGTCGTCGCGTCGACAATCTCGAACACGCGATCAGCTGCTGCGCCGCCTTCCTGCGCCACAGCATTCAGTGTGCCGAGTGCGCGCAGTTCCGGCGAGACGATGCCCAGCGCGGCAATGAAGCCGAGCAGGTCGCCAAGGGTCATCGCCCCCTGCGACATACGCCAGGCCGCAAAGCCGAGAATCCCGGCCAATGCAGCGCCACCCGCGACTTCAAGAATCGGGTCTACCGCCGCCCGGTCCGTCAGCACTTTCAGGAACAATTTGGAGCGCTCCACAAAGCCCTGCCGCGCGCGCGACTTTTGGTACGGCTCAAGCCCGTAAGCCTTCACCACCCGCGCCGATTGGAAGCCTTCCGACAGGAGCGATGTCACCTGCCCGACCTGCTTCTGGGCCTGTTTGGAGCGCTTGCGAATACGGTTGCCGAGGCCGATGACCGGCCCAAACGCAATCGGATAGGCGACCAGCAACAGCAGGGTCAGCTGCCAGTCGATGACCAGCATCACACCGAACATGCCGATCACGGTGATTGTGCTTTTGGTGAAATTGTTGGCAAAGCGCAGCGCCGCATCGCGGATCGCGTTCACATCATTGATGAAGCGCGAAACGAAGTCGCCGGACGCATCCGCCGCCACACGCGCATAATCACCATCGGTCAGGGAATCGAACTGGCTCGATTGCACCGACACCAGCCCGCGCTGGACGCCGGTATTGTTGAACAGGGTCATCAGGTAGAGCGAGAGCGCCCGCGCACAGGACAGGGCCACGATTGCGCCGCCGATCCACCAGATCCAGTCAGGGCCGGACACGGGCACCTGCGCCTCATCCCCGAAACTCGCCTGCAGCCGATCGCCAAGCATCTTCAGCACCAGCGAATAGCCCATGGCGCTGAGCGAGGTCAGCAGGGCCATGAGCGTGCCGGCGGCGAACCAGCCGATATGCTGGCGGAAATAGGCTGCAAACAGGCGCCTCAGGCTCCCCTTCTGCTTGGGGGCCTTAGCTGTCACCACCTCAGACGTGATGGTGGTCTCCCGTTTCCGGGTCCAGCAGCTTGTGAGCGTGCAGGATGAAATAGCGCGTTTCGGCATTGTCGACCGTACGCTGGGCAGCATTCTTCCAGGCGTCGTAGGCTTCCTTGTAGTTCGGGAAAGCCCCGACAAAGTCGACCTTGGACAGGTCTTCGAATTCCACTTCGGTCACATCCTTCAGCTCGCCGCCGAATACGATGTGGAGAAGTTGTTTGGTCTCGCGGGTAGTATCGCCCATTTTGGCTGGCTCCGTAGTCGCTGGAGGCACCATTTTCGGCGCCCTTTCCTGTGGGTCAGGTATATCCACAAATTCTGACCTGCGCACTAACAGAGGATGCAGGGCGTTTCCAGAAGCAATAACGCTCCTTTGTGCAGGTACTGCCCGGTTGAATATGAGTTTTTCGCCGCGATGTGTCGTGGCAACACCACCCGCTTCCTCGATGAGGATCGTGCCCGCAGCCAGATCCCAGTCCGCCTTCTGACCCAGAACGAGCGTTGCATCCCATTTTCCTGCCGCCACGAAGGCCATCCGCAACAGGGTGGAGTTGGGCTTCGGCCGGGCGACGGTAACGGGCGGCCAAGGCTCCGGCCAGCCTGGGTGCTCCAGCATTGTCTCCGCCGCAATCAGGCGGCAACCTGCCTCGGCGGCGCACTCACTGACCCGGATGGCGGCGCCGTTCAGAAACGCCCCCTGCCCGCGATGCGCCTCGTAGAATTCGTCCAGTTCCGGCGCATACAGCACCCCGCCCACCGAGATGCCCTCTTCCACAATGGCAAGCCCGATGCACCAATGCGGATCACCGCGAATATAGGCACGGGTGCCGTCAATCGGGTCCACGACCCAGCAGCGATCCTTTTGGCGCGCATGGGGATCGTCGAGCGTCTCTTCGGACAGCCAACCATATTCCGGACGGAAGCGTGTCAGTCGATCCGAGCAGAGCTGGTTCACGGCCATATCGGCTTCGGTCACCGGACTGCCGCCGCTCTTGTGCCAGGTCTCTGCCGTTTGGCCGCCGAGCATGAAGGACTGCGCCAATTTCCCGGCTTCCTGCGCGAGCTCACGCAGGATTTTCATGTCTTCAAACAGGGTGCGGTCAGCTACCCGCAAGACTCATATCCTCGATGAGAATGCTCGGTGCGTCCCGCGTTCCCCGGAACTCAAGGTCCGAGGCCGGGATGAGGCGTGCAAACATGGAGGGCAAGTCGCCCGCGATGGTGACTTCGGACACCGGATAGGCAATCTCGCCATCCTCGAACCAGAAGCCCGACACGCCGACCGAATAGTCGCCATTGTTCGGATTGATGGACGGCCCGAACATGTCGGTTACCAAAAGGCCCTTGCCCGCCCCCTTGACCAGTTCGCCGGGAGTCTTGTCTCCGGCCTTCAGATAGAGGTTCGACGTGGTCACGCCGGGAGGATCGCCAAAGCCGAGCGCGGAAAAGCCGTTCGGCTCCATACCCAGCTGGCGCGCCGAAGAGGAATTCAGCAGCCAACTGGTCAGTCGGCCATTATCGATCAGGTGAGTTTCCTGCACCGGCAGGCCTTCACCATCATGGCTGCGCGAACCCATGCCCATCGGGCGGAATGGATCGTCAATGATGTGGATACCATCCGCGAAGACCAGCTCGCCCATCCGGTCTTTCAGGAAGCTGACACCGCGCGCAACTGAGGGGCCGGAAATCGCCCCCAGGAATGCCCCTATGAGACCCGCAGAGACCCGCCGATCATACAGGACAGCGGCCTTCTGCGTGTTCAGCTTGCGTGAGCCAAGGCGCGAGATCGTGCGCTCACCTGCCGTGATTCCGATCTCGGCAGCTGTCGGGCGGTCTTTCTTGAAGCGGACTGACCAGCTGTCATAGTCCCGCTCCATATGGCCATCGCGCTCTGCCACCGCAGCAAGGCCAAGGCTGGTCGACGTGCCTGTCTTGAAGGCGGAAAAGCCATTGCTGGCCGCAACCCAGCGCGAGGAACGGTTCCAGGATGCGCCACACCCGGCGACCGTCTTGATGCCTTCAATGCCCAAGGCGGCTGCTTCGGCTGTCAGCGCTTCGGATTCCAGGATGTCGGCGGAGATTTCCGGTTCGCCGGTCAGATCCATGTCGAGATCGCCTGTCGCCAGCTTGTCCGCATCCGGCAGGCCGCAATATTTGTCTTCGGGCACAGCGCGCGCCATCGCCACGCAGCGTTCCGCGAGCGCCTTCAGCCCTTCCGGCGACAAATCCGCGCCGGATACGTGCGCCTGTCGCTTGCCATACAGGCAGCGGAGGGCGACCGAGCGCCCCTCTTCACGTTCAATGCTCTCCAGCGCGCCGTCGCGGACGGAAACGCTTACGCCTTCGCTCTCGCCAATCCGGGCGTCGGCAGCGTCTGCACCTTCCTTTCGGCAATGGTCCAGTAGTCCGGCAAGCAATTCGGCCGGCGGTATCTTGAAATCAGCCATTCTGGCTAGATGGACGCTGCGCTCGCCTCGCGCAACTGCGCAAATCAGGCGAAGGCGTGGTACAGGATCGCCAGCGCCGTCAGCACCATTGCAATCCAGCTGAGCAGGATGCCTCCGGCCCGCATGGCCATGATTGTCCCGCCAAGCCCGATGACATGCATCAATCGCCCGAGCGTGAAGACGCCGCCTGCAACATGGATGGCCCAGGCCGGCAGTCCCATCAGTGCCAAAATGACAAGGCCGACCAGCATGGACGGGATGTATTCCGTGGCATTGCCGTGCACACGCGTACGCAATTCCAGCATCTCATTGCCGCCGGTCCCGACCGAGACTTTGGCCGACTGCCGCACGGACACGACCCGGAACGCCAGATAGATCAAGAGCAGCATGTTCACGGCGACATATACGCCGGCCACTTCAAGTGATGTCATTGTGGTTTCCTCCCCATTTGAAAAAGGCCACCGACGCGAATCGATGGCCTGTTCTTATTCAATCGTGATTCTGATTGAGTCGCTCAGTCGTCGCGACGCGCATCAGGCAAGCGGTCGTTTATGTCATCGCGAATATCCAGCAATGTAACGATCAGGCCGCAGACGAGGCTGGCCGCGATCCATCCGCCCACTGTGAACACCGCAAAGTCGGCCACTTGAGCAATCGTATCGGTCAGACCAAGCAACTCGCCCGTAAATTCACCCCGATTGTAAAGGCCAAGCGCGATGCCCCCAACGATGATCGCAATATATGCGACATAGACCATCGTGCGGAAGCTATTGATAATAAAGAACTTCATGAGATCCCCTTCCTATATTCCAAACTAATTCTATGCAGATTGGTGCCACCCGTCGCCCAATTACACGCGAGAAGCGAACTTCCCATGACCGGGCGACGTCGATTTTGCGACAGGCCCTGATTATTCATCGTCTGCCACCGCCAGTTCGCACGAAATCATTGCGGTCAGCGAAGATGCAAATTCGAGCTGGTCAGCCATGGTCAGGGATTCCACGAAATCCTCGACGTCGCGCTTCTCGCGGCCGATCGCAGCGGCTGTGCGCCGAAACAGGTCCGGACTCAGCTTTTCTTCCATGGCGCCCGTGATACACGCGCAGGTCTCCGGACCTTCACCATCGGCGATGCAGGCCTCGGTCAACATTTCACGGTCGGATTTCTGGCTGCAGGCGGCAAGCATGGCCAAGCAAAGGCCGGTCAGGATCAGGACGCGCATTCTGGCAGCTCCGGTATCTGTTCGGCTCAGCCAAGCACGAAATTAACTAACAGGAAAGCAACTATTCCCGTTGCAGGATCTTGTCGACCTGGATGCCTTTTCCGAACTCGCGCAGGAAACTTTCCTTCACTTCCATCCGGTCATAGTCGTCTGAAACCCAGTCGAGAAAAGGTTTCCAGTCTTCAGGCGCGCGCCCGGCATTGTAATCGGCATAGGCTTGGAAAAACGCGTCCAGCATGCCGGTCTTGCCATGTTTGACGTGAAGGTATTTCAGCGACAGCTGCTCCACCGCTTGCTCGAACGGAACCTTTTCCCGCAACAGCTTGTAGAGCACGGACATCAGCCCCGCCCGATCTGCGCCCGACTTGCAATGCATCAGAGCCGGGTATTCGATCGATTCGAACAAGTCTTTCGCTGCGAACAATGCCTCTTTCGTCGGTGTGTCGCGGGAGAAGACCTGGAAATCGACCAGCGTGATTCCCGCTTTTTCGCAGGCCTCCTTCTCCAGAAGGTAATAGCCCTTGGTGCTTTCCCCGCGCAGGTTCAGGATGGTGCGAATGCCGAGCGTCTCGGCATATTCAACCACCTTCTTGGGCGAGGGCTGGTTGGCGCGCCACATCTCCGGCGAAATCTGGTGCAGGTTCGAGAACGCTGCCCGCAGAAACCCGTGGTCTCCCCAGACCAGTTCCCGGCGCGCGCGGGCACGACCCTGCGTCGTCGACAGGTCCGGCGCTATATGCGGCTTGCGATTCTTTTTCGATCTCAGCTTTACCATTGCCCCGCGATTAGCGGTCGGGCCCGCCATCGGCAAGCACAGGCGACACAAAGAAAAAGTCAGGTGCGCTGCATCCAAACACGCCTCTGCCGGCATCTACCCTACAAAGGCGCCGAACACGACGCCCCGGAACAAGCCTGAAGGAGCTTTTGAAATGAGCGAAGATATTGTTGTCCCCGTAGTCTTTTTTGGTGCCATTGCCGGGATTGTCTGGTTGGTTAGTCACTACAATTTCAAGAAACGCCTGACCCTGCATGAAACGGTGCGGCATGCGGTCGACAAGGGCCAGGACCTGACCGGCGAGACGATGGAAAAACTCGCCCTGATCACCGATCCGGTCCGCGCCGATTTGCGCCGGGGCGTCCTGTTCCTTGCCGTCGGAGTGGCCTTCGGCTTTCTCGGTGTGATGGTTGGCATGGAAGAAGGTGAAGCCGTCAAACCCATGATCGGCGTCGCATCCTTCCCTGTCTTCATCGGTCTGGCCTATCTTGGTCTCTGGGCGGCGAGTCGTCGTGGGCAACAGGGTTGAGCTGAGGCTGGTTGCCAAGGGAGGGCGCGACATGCGCAGCGATCCGGACCTGGCCGCAAGCGCCGCACGAGGTCATGAGGCAGACTTTGCCGAACTCGTGCGCCGCCATCAGGCCCGCATACGCGGCATGGCGAGGCGCCTGACCGGCTCGGCCAGCGACGGGGATGACATCGCGCAAGCGACGTTCCTGAAGGCCTGGCAGAAGATTGGTTCCTATGCCGGCGGAACCTTCTCGGCCTGGATCTGCACGATCTGCTGGCGCGAATATCTGCAAGCCCGCCGAAAGCAGAAGATCGAGATAGAGTTTGACGAAACGGCAGAGATCATTCCGTTCGAGCGCACCCAGTCCGATCAGGTCGGTGACCAGATGGACCTCAACCGGGCGCTGGACACCTTGTCTGAAGCCCAGCGGGTCTGCGTGGTGCTGTGCGTCGCCTCAGGCCTGTCCCATCGCGAAGCGGCGGAGGCCACCGGCTGGCCGCTTGGCACGATAAAATCCCATGTAACGCGCGGCGTGGCCGCGCTCCGCAAACACCTTGAAAGCAGCCATGTGGCGTGATGGAGTACGATGATGCGTGACCAGGAAACCTATTCAGACCTGACCGATCTCTTCACGGCGGAAGACCGCGCGCTGGA
>NZ_DEXB01000040.1:56469-73412 GCF_002366485.1 Hyphomonas sp. UBA3195 | reverse complement strand
GGTGGAGGCGGAGGAGGTGGCGGTAAGAGCGACGCATCGGTCACGGTGATCGTGTCGATGCGCGCAAATTCGCCAGCATTCTTTGAGCCTTCAATGGAGATGACATCGCCCGTATTCAAATCCAACTGGAAGGCGTGCGTGTCGATGACCCATCCACTGGAGCCACCTGCGCCGGTCCATGTCTCGACCTCGATGCCGTTGACGTAAACGACATATTCCGATGCACCATCGTTTTCGTTGAAGAAGTTGACGGCAAATTCGTAGGTGCCGTCTTCGCCGGTGAAGGCACCTGTCGCGGTGCCAGTGCCGGTCGACTTGATGGTCTGTCCGCCCGAAGCGTTGGAATTGTCCTCGACCAGATAATCACCTGCGAGCGTCAATGTCTCGGCTTCTGTTGTCCCGACTACGATATCGGCCATGATGGTACGCTCTCAACTAAACTGTCTTGATCCGGCTCAAGCATGAATGCTGGCCTATAGTAAATCGGAACCGGTTTGCTTGCCACATCATTCTAGTCTCACGAGACTGGGCAGCGGCCGGGGGGTAAATTGCCATGACTGTTTGAACCGGGTTTTCCAACCTCGACACCTATCGCGTCAGGGTCAACGGGCACCCTTGGAATTCACCACGGCCGGCACGGTAAGCAGAAGAATTTTCACATCGGTCAGAAAGGTTCTGGTGCGCGCGTATTCAACATCCATTGCGACGCGGGTCTCGTAGGATGTGTCGCTGCGGCCACGGACCTGCCAAAGGCCAGTCAGGCCAGGGCGTACCGCGCAATAGTGTTTGTACTGGTCGCCATATTTCGTGATTTCATTTTCGACGATCGGACGCGGCCCAACCAGCGACATGTCGCCCCGGATGACGTTGACCAGTTGTGGGAGTTCGTCGATCGAGCTTTTGCGGATGAACTGGCCGAGTGCCGTAATACGGGGGTCATTGGTCAGTTTTTGCGTTTCGGCCCATTCGCGACGTGCATCCGGATCTGTTGCCAGCAGCTGTTGCAGGCGATCTCCTGCATCCGTCACCATCGAGCGAAGCTTGTAACAAGCAAACTGTTCACCGTCTTTGCCGAGGCGCATTTGCTTGAAAACGGCGGGGCCGCCATCTTGCAGACGGATAAAGATGGCAATTGTCAAAATCAGGGGAGCAGTGAAGAGCAGAATGCAAGATGCCACCACAACGTCGAAGACGCGTTTGGCAATCTGTTCCGCACCCGAAGTATCGGAGCTGTGGCGAAGCGATGCGTACCTAGCCATCTCCACTTCACGTGACTCTTTTGAAAGTCTCAAACCCATTTTACGTCCCCTAGAATCTACTCATCTGCGCCGGGTTTACTGCCTCACCCAGTGCGGACCTTAACGAGCGGTTAACTCGCAAGAGCCGTTGGATGTTTATTTCTTTCAGGGAGGTTTGCAATCTCTGTACCGCGAAATATGAAAATAATTAACGGTCGGAGACAAATTTCGCGCCACAGGGGAAAGTAAAGCGCAAATAATCGAGCAATCTGTACACAAAAATGGCATGTTCGAGGCAATTTTTGCCTCGTGCGTCAGCGGTGATCGATTTTTGGACAGTCGCGTGCCAAGGCGGCACAGTCTGGAATGAAAAAGGCGGCCCTGTTTCAGGGCCGCCTTTTCGTTGATTCGCGTTTTTGTGGTGCCTAGAAGATGCGCTCCCCGATACGGATCGTATCTCCAGGTTTAACGGCCGTATTGGTATCCAGCGTGTAAGTCTCTTCGGATGTGGCGTCAGCGCCTTTGACGAATACAACCTTCTTGTTGGCTCGGTATGTAAAACCGCCTGCCGCAGCGACGGCATTCAGCACCGTCAGACCGGAATTGTAGGGGTATTCTCCCGGAGAGCCGACTTCGCCGAGAATATAGTAAGGGCGGTAGTTGATAACTTCGGCGCTGACGCGGGGATTCAGGATATAATCCCCGTCAAGCGTTTCAACGATTTTGGTTTCCAGTTCTGGAGTTGTCAGACCGATTGCTTCGACCTGGCCAACCAGGGGCAACGAGATCGCTCCGGAGCCATCCACATCAAATTCACCGGAAAGGTCCGGGTGTCCAAACACGGTGACACGCAGCCGGTCTCCATTGCCAAGGATATAGGCCGGAGCCGTACGTTGCTCGTGACTGGTCTCAGGTGCGTCTGATCTCTGAATTGCTGTGCCAGCCTGACAGGCAGACACAATCAGAAAAGCGCCAGCCACCAAGGCTGAGCAGATTGAGCGAAGAGTCATCATGTCCCCATATTCTCCGTTGTTGGCGGCAAACGCCGCTTTGCAAATTGATCCCTAAACAGGACTTGTTTCCAGAAAGCTGACATCGGTCTTGAAAAGTTTCGCTGCTGACAGGCGGCCACTAATAAAGGCGCCCGTATCGAGACCGATGCGACGATTGTCGCGGAACACACCTTCTGCAGGTGTGTGTCCGTGGACCACAATATGTTCGAATTCTTTCGTATCATCCAGGAATTCATCCCGGATCCATAGAAGGTCCCGTGCCGATTGCTGTTCAAGGGGCACGTCAGGGCGCATTCCCGCATGTACAAACAGATAGTCTCCAGCAACATGGTACGATTGAAGGGAGTTGTAGAAATTCAAGTGTTCGTCGGGCAGCCTCTCCCGAAAGCCCGTCCAGACTTTTTCCCAGGCCTTCTGGGCTGCTGTCATGGCTTCGTGGGAGGTTAGACTGGAGCGGGTATTTGGCGGTTGGAAACCATACGAATAAAGGGTTTCGCCGCCGCCGTAGCGGACCCATTGTTTGCCGAAACCAGCATCGCTCAGGAACCGCAGCAATGCTTCTTCATGATTGCCCATCAGGAAAATGGTTCGGAATTCCTTGAGACGATCACCGATCAGGAAGTCGATCACGTCGCGCGATTGCAAACCGCGATCAATATAGTCACCCAGAAATATCAGAGTCCGCTTTGTCCCCGCTGGCAAGGTTTCGGAATCCTGTTCGATTTGCTCTACAAGACGCTCCAAAAGGTCGCAACGCCCATGAATGTCTCCGATCGCGTAGATGCATTCGCCATCCGGAGCGTGACTAATACGCGGCGCGACCGCGACCGGCTCTTGCCGAACGGGTGTCTCAACCTGGTCTGCGGGTGCATTGAAGCCTTGCCGCATGCGCGCACGCAGAGACGTCGTCGAGCGGGTCAATTGAGCCAATCTCGCGATAAACGACTTCTGAATCTGTTGCGTCAGCTTGGGCATGGATGCTCTGCTATTAATGACTCGTTTATAGTGTTTTTTGCCGGAAAACCAAAGGTAGGGCGCGTTTGTCGCTTTTGGGGAGGAAAGTCTCTCGCAAGAAACCTGCCGCCCAGCTCATATGCATGGTTCCCGATGCGAGACCCGCAAACAGACCACATGTCGAGCGCTTCCAGACTGCCACAGCGATTGAGGCAGCCCCCAGCACGCCGACATAGCCGAGTGGCAAGATCAGTGCCGGCCAGAATAGTGGCGATACTACGAGACCGAAAACACTGGCCAGCAAGGCAAGTATCGGGATGGCCTGACGCATTTTAAGGGTATGGCGGTGTTTCCGGGCCGTGCGGGCGCGGCCCTTACCGTAATTGAAGTATTGCCGAGCGAGCGCCTTTACGCTGCCGCGCGGCACATACTGAATGCGAATATCGGCGTCGAGGAATATCCTGCCACCCGCCTGAACCACTCGCTTGTCGTACTCTGCGTCCTCATTGTGGGAAAAGGTCTCATCGTATCCGCCAATCATCTTGAACACGGCGAGATCGAAACCGGCATGGTGCCCGTGGTCGACATAGGCTGATTTGCGACCACCCCGATGAGCCGAGCCGCCCGACCCCAAAGGCGTATCTACAACCCAGGCATTCGCGCGTTCGAAACAGGTTTCCCCCACTGCGTCCATCGGGACAACGACCGAGGCTGCGTGCGTGGTCTCGAGCGCGTCAGCCACGTCAATGATGAAGTTTTTGGGATAGATGGAGTGGGCGTCGCAGCGGATCAGGAATTGTGTCTCCTCGCTGGAATGCTGGTTGGCCGCAAGGTTCAGCGCAGCCGACTGAAGGCGTTTCGGATTGTGAAGCACGCGCAAATTCGGAAACTCACCCTTCAGGCTCTCCACAATCGCCACCGTTTGGTCAGTGCTGCCGCCGTCTGCCACGGTCAGGGGGACATGCTTCAGGCGTTCATCGCCGTCCATCAGCGACCGAATACATGCTTCGATATGCCGTTCTTCATTCAGCGTTGGGATGACCGCCAGCACAGTTTGTGCGGGCGCTTCCCTGACAAGTCGACCTGCGTTTCGTTCCATTACATCGCCAAACATTTGGGTCCCCGAAGTATTTGTTGTCCGTTAGAGAGCAAAAAGCATTCCATTTTTACGATGAGATGACGCAAGTCCGCTGAAAGCGTGATGAATGTGCAAATATTCCCCTCCCTTACGTTAATCTTGCCGTCAGCCCCGAACCTCCTATGGATAGTGTAAACATATAGGAGGAAGCAGACATGATTGGTGTGATCGCGAAATTGACGATTCAGGACGGCAAGAACGAACAGTTCGAACAGGTGGCCAAGGATTTGATGGCAAAAGTGAAGGCCAACGAGCCTGGTTGCCTGACCTACCAACTCTACAAATCCAAGAAAGAGGCTAACACCTACATTTTCATGGAGCAGTATGCGAGTCAGGCTGACTTGGAGTCGCACGGCCAGACCGAGTATTTCAAAGCTGCCGGGCCGGGGCTCGGTGCTTGCCTCGCGGGCGCGCCGGAAATTTCCTACTTTGACAGCATAGACTAGTTCGGGGCGGTTATGGATCTCTCGTTTACCAAGGAAGACCTTGAATTTCAGCAAGAAGTCAGGGACTGGATTGCGGAAGCCTATACGCCTGAACTCCGCGCGAAAAAGGCCATGTCCAAGAATGGCTATCTCGACAAGGAGGGCCAGGTCGAGTGGCAGAAACGACTATACGAAAAAGGCTGGGTCGCGCCGAACTGGCCCGAAAAGTATGGCGGTCCCGGCCTGTCAGGGTCTGAGCGATACATCCTGAACATGGAGCTTTCGGCTGCTGGTACACCTACCGTCAGTCCGATGGGCATTTCCATGGTCGCGCCGGTCTTGATGGAGTTTGGTTCCGAGGAGCAGAAGGAAAAATACCTGCCTCCAATCCTGCGTTCCGATGTGTGGTGGTGTCAGGGCTATTCCGAGCCGGGCGCTGGTTCCGACCTCGCCTCGTTGCAGATGAGCGCCGTAAGGGATGGCGACGATTATGTGCTGAATGGTTCCAAGATCTGGACCACGCATGCCCAATGGGCAGACATGATCTTCTGCCTTGTGCGCACGTCCAAGGAAGGCAAGACGCAGGAAGGGATCAGCTTTATTGTGTTCCCAATGACCCTGCCGGGGATCACAATATCCGCGCTGCCGACGCTGGACGGTCCGCTGGAAGGCCAGCAGGAAATCAACCAGGTCTTCTTCGAGGATGTTCGCGTGCCTGTCGCCGACGCCCTTGTGGGCGAAGAGAATATGGGCTGGACTTATGCCAAGTACCTGCTCCAGTTCGAACGGGGCAATGCTTATGCGCCCGGACTGCGCAACATGTTGCGCAAGGCCCGCAAGATTGCGAGCGTGGAACAGTCAGATGGTGAGGCGTTGATCCGGGATCACGATTTCTCTCGCAAGCTGGCGAACATGGAAATCAAGATCGATAGTCTGGACGCGACCGAGCAGCGGATTTTCTCCGCACTCTCGGCCGGGCAGGCGGTTGGGCCGGAAAGCTCCATGTTGAAGTGCGAAGGCTCCCATACTCAGCAAGCGATCACCGAGCTTGTTCTCGAAGCCACGGGCTCTTATGCCGCTCCGTTCATTCAGGACAGTTTTGCCGTGGCCCGCGCTGGAAAGAATGCCGACCTGCCGATGCCGCAATATGCGGTGCCGGTCGCGCCGAGCTACTTCAATTACCGGAAAGCCTCCATCTACGCTGGTTCGAATGAGATCCAGCGCAACATCATGGCGAAGATGGTTCTTGGTCTTTGACAGACATGGCGGCGTCCTTATCGGTTGCGCGTAAGCCAAGCCTGCTGACCCGCATCGCCTATGGAATTGGCGGTGCGGCCAGCGGCGTGAAGAATAACGGATTCGAGTACTTCCTGTTGCTTTACTACAGTCAGGTACTCGGTATCTCAGCCTCTCTTGTGGCTGGCGCATTGTTCCTGGCGCTTGTGGTCGATGCCGTATCGGACCCCGTCGTCGGCTATTGGTCTGACAATGTGCGCACCCGGTTCGGCCGGCGGCATCCGTTCATGTATGCCGCTATGCTTCCACTGGGCGTTGCTTATTTTCTCGCATGGAATCCACCAGCGGGCTTGGATAGTCACGGACTGTTTTTATGGCTCGTTGTCATAACGATCACGGTGAGGCTGTGTTTCACCTTCTATGAAGTGCCGAGTCTCGCGCTCGCCGCGGAGCTGACGCAGGATTATGACGCAAGAACCAGCCTCATGTCCTTTCGCTACTTCTTTGCGTGGGTCGGGGGACTGGCGATACAGGTCGCCTTGCTGACGATGTTGTTGCGGCCAACTGAAACCGTGAAGATGGGATTCTTCAATCTCGACGGTTGGCATACGTATGGATTGTGGGCAGCGCTCACGATTGTCGGCGCAATCGCGATTTGTGCCGCCGGCACACACAAATACATTCCGTATTTGAAGGCGGCGCCAGCTGCGCGCCAACTCAGTGTGGGCAAGGTATTCGGAGAAATCTTCGAAACGGTTTCAAACCCGTCTTTCCGTGCATTGTTTCTAGCGACACTATTTGGCTTGTTCGCCAGCGGCATCTCTGCAGCCTTGAACCAATACATTAACGGCTTCTTTTGGGAATTCGATACTGATCAGATTGCCGGGCTTACTGCTGGAGTGTTCGTGTCAGCAGCGATCGCGTTGGTGGTCGCGCCCATCATTGGCAAGACGCTGGGCAAGAAGCGCGGCTCAATCATTATCGGCCTTCTGGCATTCACCATCGCACCCGCGCCAGTTCTCGCGCGCTTGCTCGGCTTCATGCCGCCGAATGGCTCCGATACGCTTTACTATCTCGTACTGTTCATCACAGTTTTCGATCTGGCGCTGATCATTGCAACGCAAATGCTCATGGCGGCGATGGTTGCTGACATTGTTGAGGAAAGCGAACTGTCCACGGGGCGTCGTTCGGAAGGGATATTCTTTGCAGGTATCAGCTTCATTCGGAAGCTGTCGCAAGGTGCGGGGATACTGACTGCGGCGGTCGTGTTGTCGATGGCAGATCTGCGTCCCGGTATGCAGCCTGGGGAAGTAGCCGAGACTTCGCTGAATAAACTCGGATGGGGGTATGCAGCCTCGTTGCTCGTGATCTGGATGCTCATGATCCTGTGCATCAGCTTCTATCGAATCAGCCGGGAAAGTCATGAAGCCAATCTCGCGGCGCTCGCTGCGAGAGACGACACAGACCCAACCCCCTGAAAAAACTCACTGATTTGTCATGATTGAAGGAATTGCGTCCCGCTTCGCGCCGCAATAGAGCCATACTCATGGTCCATACAATTCGCATGACAAAACACGTTTCGAAGTTCCTGGCGATTGCCGGGCTTTCGGTTCTGGCTCTGCTTGTCGTGGCGGTCTTGCCACTTTTTGCACACGCCCAACGGTTACCCCAATCGCAAACCGAGATTGATCTCAGCTTTGCGCCGCTGGTCAGGGAAGCTTCGCCCGCTGTGGTAAACGTTTTCACCGAGCGCATGGTCGCCAACCGGGTCTCACCCATGGAACAATTGTTCTTCGGTGATGCGATCCCGAAACAGCGCCGTCAGAATTCGTTGGGATCCGGCGTGATCGTGGGTTCAGATGGTGTGATCGTAACCAACAATCACGTCATAGATGGTGCGGACACGTTTCGGGTCGTCTTGAGTGATCGCCGGGAGTATCCGGCCGAACTTGTGCTTGCGGACGAGCGGACAGATCTGGCTGTCCTCAAAATCGACACTGAAGGCGCTGTGCTGCCCACTCTACCATACGCGGATACCCGGGCAGCCCAAGTCGGCGACCTTGTGCTGGCGATCGGCAACCCATTCGGGGTTGGTCAAACGGTGACCAGCGGCATCATCTCAGCAACGGCCCGCACGGATGTGGGCATTTCCGACTACGCCTTCTTTCTTCAGACGGATGCTGCGGTGAACCCTGGCAATTCCGGCGGGGCGCTTGTGAACACGAAGGGGGAGTTAGTCGGTGTGAACACTGCAATCTTCTCCCGATCCGGTGGGTCCAATGGTATCGGTTTTGCCATCCCGGCTGAGATGGTGAAGCGCGTTGTCGACGCCGGCATGAATGAAGGCACTTTCGTCCGTCCATGGCTGGGACTCGCCGCGCAGTCTGTGAGCTACGACATCGCCAAGGCGCAAGGACTGGATCGCCCTGTCGGAGTCATGGTGACGGAAGTTTACGATGATGGCCCAGCGGACAATTCCGGTCTGCGTCGAGGCGATCTCGTGACCGCCATCGATGGGCGGGAAGTGTTTGACGAAAAGGGCCTGAAGTTTCTGGCCGCTGTTCGTAGCCCCGGCGACGAAGCGATACTGACCGTGCTGCGGGGGGGGAAGACGCAGAACATCGGAGTCACGGTCGAGCCGCCACCCGGCGCTCGCGAAGCGGATATTGTACTTCTAGATGGCCGAACGGCTTTTTCGGGTGCGCGAGTTGTAGAGCTGTCTCCCCGGCTCGCCGAGGAGAACGGGCTCGACCCGTTCCAGAAGGGATCCGGAATCTATGTACATTCAGTGATGCGGCGTTCGATTGCCCGGAATTTCTTCCGACCAGGGGATATCGTCCGCTCGGTGAATGGTGCGCAGACAAAGACCGTAGACGAGCTCAAATCTGCGCTCGCAAAGGATGCGAGCAGCTGGGATATTGAGATCGAACGGAATGGTCGTGTGGTGAGAGGAACGGTCCGGCTCTAGGCGGCCTGGCTATTCCGCGGCAACTTGCGATGCAGCGCTCGCGGACCCCTCGAACATGTCCATCATGATGCCATAGGCATCCTCAAGCGGTAGCCTGTCGGCATGACGGATGGCGCTTCCATCGGCGGTTTGCACCCAGAAAGCCCCATCGCGGCTGTGCTGGGAATTGTTGACCTGACCAACCAGCATGAAGAGTTCGTCAAAGGCTTTACGCTCACCGGTTTTGGCGTTGGTTATCTCGAAACCTGGGTCAGTCTTTGAAATCAGCCCGGACCAGAACATGATCCGGTTGGCTGCTCGCCGCCATTCCATGATCGTTTTGCCATTCGACTGTAGGGCGTCGAGCGTTGCTTCTGCTTCAGCTGCCTCTTCCTCGGAGGCGAACGTTGCCCAAGCCTGATGGGTCATGACCGGTTCGAAGCTGACCGGTTGCGGGCCACCCGCCCAAGCAAACAGGTCTTTGAAATTGTGGGGGCGATAGACAAATTTCCCACCAATATGTTCGTAGCGTGTGTTTGCTTCCTGGCTGAGCGCAGTGGCCAGGACGATCCGGCCAGTCGGCCCGACCATGTCGAACGCCTTGCCGATAATCACATCCATGTGACGATACGAATCCTCGATCGCGTTGCCGTAATTGAGCATTTCCTCGTCAGAAGGTTTCACCTGGTAGACGTCCGGTTGCATATGCCGCCAATACCGGTGCTGGAGATAGGCGGTGGAATTGGCGAAATATGTCGCGAATTGCGGTCGGCGCTTCGACCATGTGTTTGCAAACACGTCCCACATCAGCAGATCGAGCACGAGCGCGCGTCGCCATTTGCGGTCGGCGGAAGATGTCTTCTCACCAGCGATCTGGTTCATCGCCTTCGTGATCGTCTGGAGTGAAAGGCCGTGGCCCAGCATGAATTTCACAAAATTGAGCGCGTCAGCACGGGTGGGTTTGGCATTCGGATTGGTGTGTTCAGCCACATGGAAGCTGATGAATTTGTGAAAGGCTTCATAGGCCGGATCGCTTGGGCGCACGCCCGCAGACCAGGGGTCAGGAACGAGGAACACTGTGTCCTTGTGGGCCGTGTCGGCATTCATCGACCCGAAAACGATGCTGTCGATGCCGTCTTCTGCCAGCGCGTCCCAAATGCGGGGCGTCTTGATCAGGTGCCCTTCGTCGAGTTCTGTAGCGCCGTGTACGTGTTCCGTCTGCCCCGTGTGGAAAGTAGGCCATTGTACCCAAGGCTCCAAAGTCGGGTCGTCGGTATGGGTAACATAGACGTCTGAACTCTTGTGGAGCTTACGGAAGTTCGGAAGCTCGCCATCATCCATCATGCGATCAATGATGGGGGGGCAGAGTTCATTCAGTTCCAGAACCAGAACCGGTCCGTTTTTCGGATTTGAAAACATGACAAATATACCCTTGGAAACCCACGCATTCTGCGCCTTTGCCGATCTTAATGCATGAATTGCGCCACGAGTCGATTACCCGTACCGACGGTATTTGAACTCCGGGGCGCAAGGCATGTTTGTAGGGCATTCCGGCCAAAACCTGAGCGTTTAGCTGTCTTTTCTCGCGTGAAGAATAACCGGAAGTTTCTCATAGCCGAGCACAAAATTGGAGAGGACCCGCGTGGGTTCGCCCGTTACTTCGACCCGCTCGAACCGGTTCATGATTTCTTCCCACAGAATGCGCAATTGCATCTCCGCAACGCGATTCCCCATGCAGCGATGGATGCCGAAACCAAAAGACAGGTGTCGCCGCGCATTGTCTCGGTCGATGCGGAAATCATCGGGATCATCGATGACATCTTCATCGCGATTGCCTGACGCATACCACATGACGACCTTGTCGCCCTTGCGTATCTTCTGGCCGCCAAGTTCAGTGTCTTCGGTTGCAATGCGTCGCATGTGTGCCAACGGCGTCTGGTACCGGATGATTTCCGAAACCATATTCGGGATCAGGGACGGATCGGCTCGAAGCTTGTCGTACTCGTCAGGAAACTGGTTCAGGAAATAGACGCCGCCAGAAATGGAATTCCGGGTCGTGTCGTTTCCACCGACGATGAGCAACATCAAATTGCCGAGCAGCTCAATCGGATTGTCGACCATGTTCTTTGTGTCTTCGCTATGGGCGAGCAGCGATATGAAATCGAATTTGCGCGGCTGTGCCGCCCGTTCGCGCCAGAGCTCGGTGAAATAGGCTACGCATTCATTCAAATGCTTCATGCGCCACTCCATGTCGGTGCCGACAATGCCGACCGCATCGCTTGTTGTGGCAACATCCGACCAGAATGGCAGCTTGTGGCGGTCCTCGAAGGGAAAGTCGAACAATGTCGCCAGCATTTGGGTGGTCAGTTCGATTGACACTTTTTCTACCCAGTCGAATTCCTTGCCAACAGGAAGGCTATCCAGGATCGTGCACACACGTTGGCGGATCAGGTCTTCGAGTTCTGAGAGCTGGGTCGGTGCGACAGCTGGCTGGGCCACCTTGCGCTGGATGTCATGAATTGGCGGGTCCATAGCGATAAACATGGGCGGCTGGAAATTATCGCTCGGGTCGCCAATCACGATGCTGGGTTCAGACGAAAACGTCTTGTGATTCGAATCGACCGCGATGATGTCATGATACTTCGTGACGGACCAATACGCGCCGACAGAGCTTTCCGGGCAATAATGGACTGGCGCTTCCTTGCGCAGTCGCCGGAAATACTCCCCCTGCTTATTGTTCAGGAATATCTCTGCCTTTGAGACATCAAAGGTTTCGAGCGGCAGGCTCCAGGGATCTGGAATTGTGCCTTCCGCCTCATACTCTGTATCGGCCATGCTTTCCTCCCGGTTTTTCTTTTCACAGTACGTGCGAAACCGGCAGTGGGCTAGCTATCAGGCCGCGCCAATTGTTGTGCGGTGCAACAGACGCGCATGTCCTGGATAGCCCCCGGTTGCCATATGCAACAGGCAGCGATTGTCCCACATCACCAGCATGTTTTCCTGCCAGACATGCCGATACTGAAATTCCGGTCGGGTTTGCCAGCGATACAGTTCAGCGAGCAATTCCCAACCTTCGTCGGGCGCCATGCCCTCGAACCCTGTAATATAGCCCGCCGTGCCAAAGACGCTCTCTCGACCTGTTTCAGGATGCTCTCTAATAATATCGTGTATTTGAGACGCCTGTGCCTCAGTGGATGCGATGATGGTCATGCTGCGCCCGCTCGCTTTGTCTGCCTCTCCATACATGCCGTCTGGGGCGTAAGCGTTCTTGGCGGAATGAATGGCTTTCTTGCCGTCCAGCCTTTCACGCAGTTCCGTAGGCATCTGCTCCAGCGCCAGATATTGATTGGCGAATAGCGTGTCGCCACCCCGCGGCGGAATGGTAATGCCGAACAAACAGGTGCCGCTTGGCGGAGCGGCCTGAAAGCTCCAATCAGTGTGCCAGCTTTCTGCGAAGATCGGTGCCGTTTCGTCGGCCGCGCGCTGAACCGCGATTATGTGCTGATGACCGGGGATCGATGCAATGAATGGGTCCTCTCCAAAGGGACCAAAATACAATGTGAAGCGTTCCAGGTCTGCGTCGCTCATTGATTGGTCCGGAAAGGAGAGAACCTGATGTTCAAGCCACGCCGCGCGAATACCTGCAACGATCTCGGCAGGCAGGGGAGCAGACAGGTCAACGCCGCGAATCTCAGCGCCGCATGCCTGCCCGGATGGTGTGATCTCGAGTGTCATTTTGTGTCTCCTCCACTTGGCACCTTATCACGCTCTGCAATCGCGCCTAGAACGGGCTCATGAACGACCTATTCTCTGCCTCGGGCCTTTCGGAAGGTGCGCCTCAGCCGCTGGCTGACAGATTGCGTCCGCAAACCTTGTCCGACGTGGTCGGGCAGGATCACCTGCTTGGGCCTGACGGACCCTTGCGGCGCATGCTGGAGGCTGGCCGGTTATCGTCCATCATATTCTGGGGGCCACCTGGCGTCGGCAAGACGACCATTGCGCGGTTGCTCGCCAGCGAAACTGATTTGGAATTCGAGGCAATCAGCGCCATTTTTTCCGGCGTGAAAGATCTGCGGGCCGCCTTTGAGCGCGCGGAAGCACGGCGTTCGACCGGGAAGGGAACCTTGCTGTTCGTTGACGAAATTCACAGGTTCAACAAAGCCCAGCAGGACGGCTTCCTACCTTTTGTCGAAGGGGGCGTCGTGACATTGGTCGGGGCGACCACCGAGAATCCGAGCTTTGAAATCAATGGTGCGCTCCTGTCGCGCTGTCAGGTCATGGTGCTCAAACGCCTGGACGAGAAAGGTCTCAGTCTCTTGATTGATCGCGCCGAGGCCATGGAGGAGCAGAAGCTTCCGGTGGAGCCTGCAGCGCGCGACGCGCTAATCGATATGGCCGATGGCGACGGGCGATACCTGCTGAACCTCGTGGAACAAGTCTATACTTTTGCCGGTAAGGGCGAGCCGCTGACGGTCGCGGCAATGTCGGCCGCGCTTCAGAAGCGTGCGCCGGCCTATGACAAGTCCGGCGAGGGACACTACAATCTTATCTCTGCGCTTCACAAATCTGTGCGCGGATCAGATCCAGATGCCGCGATGTACTGGTTTGCACGCATGCTGGAAGGTGGCGAAGATCCGCGTTTCCTTGCGCGCCGTCTGGTCGTGATGGCCAGCGAGGATATCGGACTTGCTGATCCGACTGCCATGATGGTGGCTGGTGAGGCGGCGCGTGCATTCGAGCGTCTGGGTGAGCCGGAGGGATTAATCCCCTTGGCGCATTGCGTGGTGCACCTCGCCACAGCGCCGAAGTCTAATGCAGCCTATATGGCGCTGAAGAAGGCGCGCGCCGCCGCCAGAGAGACCGGAAGCCTCATGCCACCCAAGGCCATTTTGAATGCGCCGACTAGCATGATGAAGGATCAGGGATATGGCGATGGCTATATTTATGATCATGATACGGAAGAGGGTGTCTCCGGACAGAATTACTTCCCGGATGAAATGCCCCGGCCGGTTTTCTATGAACCAAAAGGCCATGGGCGCGAACGAGCCGTGATGGAACGCATGAGGTTTGTTGCAGAAATCAGGGATCGAAATCGTCGATAGCCCATGAAGAACCGGTCGCTCCCCAATATCAGCGTTGAAGATCGAGCATATGCTGAGAGCCTCGTCATATTCGAGGACAGTCAGGTAATTGTGTTCGACAAGCCATCGGGTCTGGCAGTTCAGGGCGGGGGTGGCATCTCCCGATCACTTGATGACCTGCTCATCGCGTTTGCCAAATCGAATGGGAAGAAGCCGCGGCTCGTGCACCGTCTTGATCGGGGAACTTCGGGCGTGGTCATTGTTGCGCGAACCAAGCCGGCTGCTGCATTTCTTTCTGAAGAGTTTGCCGCTCGCCAAGCCACGAAAACGTATCTGGCCATTGTATCTGGGAAACTGCCCGTTGATGTCGAAGGGGTGTTTGACCAGCCTTTGGTGAAGGTCGAGGAGGGGGGGCGTCCTCGCATGCTGATTGCTAAAGCTGAGCGAAAGGGTGCTCAAAAGGCGCTGACGGGCTGGCGCATCCGGGCTCGCCACGGCGATTACGCGCTATTCGAATTGAAACCTGAAACGGGCCGGATGCACCAGATCCGTGCACACTTGCTGGGCGCGGGATGTCCGATCCTTGGCGACCACTTGTACGGAACAGGCGCGCAGTCAGCGGAGCGTCTGATGCTGCATGCGCAGTCGCTCGAGATTGGGCTTCCGGATGGAACAAGAAAATTATTCTCTGCGCCGCCGCCCGAAAGTTTCGTGAAAATGGCGATGCAGATAGGACTGAGTCTTCCTGATTAGCTGGCCACGAAAAAGGCCCTCCGTTTCCGAAGGGCCTTGCTCATTTTAAATGGTCGTCGCGTTACCTCTCGCGGAAGCGCGGTATAACAGCCTGCGTCTGACCGGAGTTCACCGCTTCTGCTGCGGCGAGCTGCTCTAGCAAGGACTGAACGTTCTTGTCGTCGGCAAGGCGGTTCAGCATGATCGCGGCTTCGGCACCTTCAGCCGACACGCCGAACAGGCTTTCAAGGGCTTCAAGCCCTGTCGGACGATGAGGGTAATAGACGAGGCGCGGTGTGACGTCAGCTTCGATGTCAGCGAGCTCTTTGGCTTTTTCGATGGCGTCGATGAACGTGCCCAACTCATCAACCAGGCCCACTTCAAGCGCATCTTCGCCGCTCCAAATTCGACCACGGGCAACTTCGTGCACTTCATCATACGTCATGCCACGACCGTCGGCGACGATGCCGAGGAACCGATCATAGCCGCGTTTCAGCATGTCCTTGACGGCGGCTTCCTGAGTTTCGGTGAACGTGTCAGCTCCGTAGGCATCCGCAAACTCACCTCCGACACTCACGCGGTCAAAGGTGATTCCAAGTTTGTTCAGTCCGCCCTCGATTGCGAACTTGCCACCATAAATGCCGATCGAGCCGGTGATGGTTGCACGATTGGCAATGATGTAGTCGGCCCCTGCGGACACATAGTATCCGCCGGAAGCAGCAAGCGAGCCCATTGATACGATCACAGGCTTCCCATCAGCCTGAACCCGCTCAATGGCATTCCAGATCTGGTCCGCTGCGACGGGGGATCCCCCTGGGCTGTCGACACGGAAGACGATGGCTTTGATCTTTTCATTCTTGCCAGCGTCGAGGATGGCTCGAGCGATATTGTCCGAAGCAAAACCGGGCGGGGAGGAGAAGGGCGAGTTGCCATCTCCGCCGCCTGTGACAACAGCGCCTTCACCACCAACGATGGCGATTTGTGGTGCCCGCAAGCTCGGGGCGGGTGCTGCATAATAGGCAAGGTCGACGAGTTCAGCATCATCGCCCGCTTTTTCCAGGGCGGCTTCGGAGGCTTGTTCCGGATAGCCTGTCTTATCCAGCAGCTTCAGTTCGATGGCTTTCTCCGCTGGGATTGGTCCGCTCTCAAGAGCCGTTCGGACACTGGCAGCATTCAGTGCGCGGTCTGCTGCGATGTCGCCCAAGGCGACGGTCCAGACCGACTCAGCCAGAGTGGCCAGCGCAAGCTTGTGCGGCTCGGTATACTCGGTCTTGTTGTAGGAGTTCGGGGCGTTCTTGTATTCGTAGAACGGATAGATTTCAGGTGTCACGCCGATCTTGTCGAACAGCCCCTTGAAGAACTCCGTTTCGAACGTCAGCCCAGGGACGACCAGGTCGGAACCCGGTTGCATCCAGATTTCATCGGCTGCGGAGATCGACCAATAGGCCGACGGACCGCTGACGCCCAGGGTGCCCTGTGAGTGGGCGATGACGAACTTGCCCTGATCGCGAAAACTCTGGATCGCCTGGCGCAACTCTTCGGCGCGTGCGCTGCCAGTCCCGATGAATGCACCTCGGATGAACAGACCTTTTACATGATCATCGGTTTCGGCCGCTTTCAACTTGGTCAGCAGATCGATGAAACCGGGCGTACCGGACAAGGCAGCAAAACCGCCTGTTGGCGCCTGGTCGGAAATTTCCGAGTTCAGGTCGAGGGACAGGACAACTGCGTCCGGGCGCTCAGGTTTTGAGCTTGATGCCCCAACAATGAGCAACATAAGAAAAGAAAACATCAGGAAGATGAAAATGAACATGGCGGCAAGAGCGCCTGCCATGGAAAGGAAAAAGGTCTTCATGTATGAACGGTCTCCATGCACACGGTCTGGGAGTCGTGTCTTTCTGTAAAACGATATTGCCGATTATCGATAAAAAGTAAAGGCGAGCATTTCAGCACCTGTGAAATTATCGCCGATCATCGCGTTCCCTGCACAAATCCGCTGCTAAGGATGAGATCGGGTGTTGCCAGCAACGGCAAGAGTGGCTATCTCGGCGCCTTCATTGGGGTGTCGCCAAGTGGTAAGGCACCGGTTTTTGGTATCGGCATTCCCAGGTTCGAATCCTGGCACCCCAGCCATCGTCTTCCAGATCGCCGACCATGCGGGAAGACAACGCGAGACAAA